>CAVCTH010000010.1:0-26582 GCA_963604695.1 Clostridiales bacterium
ATATTATAACTGTCTTAAAGATAAGGCATTGGAAATACGACAGACAGATTTTTTCATAATAGCCCCGGCATCCGTATTGCCGGGGCACTCCTCATTTTATGGGAGTATCTTCCTTCTAAAAGAATTGGCGGGGTTGGTCAGATCTGACCGTCCCCGTCGATTCTTTTCAATGCCTCATTAAGCGTCATCATCTTCGTATCCAGACGCGAGATAATAGACGCACATTCCTGCAATTCCCGTTCAAAATAATCCGGTGCATTTCCCTCATATTTATAATACATCTTGTGCTCCAGGCTGGCCCAGAAGTCCATGGCCATGGTTCGGATCTGCAGTTCCACCTTGGTAGGGATTACCGCATCCGCCAGTGCTACGGGAATAGACAGCAGCATATGATAACTCATATAACCGCTCTCTTTTGGATTGCTTATGTAGTCTTTGATGCTGATCACTTCCAGATTGTCCTGCCTTTTGATCACATCAGCCAGAAAATATACTTCCGAGAAAAAGGAACAGGTAATGCGGATACCCGCAATGTCATTTACATTCTCCAGCAGAGCCGAAATCTGGAATCCTTTTCCCTGCTTCTTCAGTTTCTTCATGATACTTTCCGGTGTCTTCAGGCGTGTCTTCACATATTCTATCGGATTGTAGGTATAAATATGGCTTAACTCATTATTCAGCACCTCGATACGGCTGGACATCTGAATCAGAGCGGACTGATGAACAAACATGACCGTTGCAAACGCATCTTTTTCCGGATGTTTTTCAATATACTCCTGAATACTCATCTCTTTTGCCATTTCTACTGCCACCTCCCAATCACATATTGCATAACATTTTAATTATACCATACGTTTTTTGGGGATATTGTCATAATTTGTAAGCTGTTTATATGTTTTTCTTCTATTATAAGTGTGTTTCATAAGTATTGCTAATCTCTTTACATTCCGGCTCAAAACCGATATACTGGACAGCATAAATCATGAAAACCATGGGAGGAGCCATATGTTTCGTGTATGGGGAAAACTATTTAAAGATAATCGAATGTTGAGGGATCTGACCGTCTGTGACGGCAGTCAGGATACGCGCACCCACAAGGTGCTCCACGCACTGGATGAAATGTGCTATACCTTTGACCTGAGCAAGCCCATCTGGCTGGATTCCAATGTCCGTGAATTCCAGCGCCATGCAAAGACCCGGTTCCGCCAGGACAGCTTCGTGGATGAGGTTGATTTTGACTTTCTGGAATTCCAGATCATTGAAGAAGACTGAGTAATAAAACCGGCAGGATCACTCCCGCCGGTTTTGTTTATTTCTTCAGAAAGTTCTGAATCAGATTCCAGATAGAAGAAACCATTCTGGTTACAAAATTTCCCACATTCTCGCTGTCCAGCTTAATTCCCATGGAATCCAGCTTATCATACAGCTCTTTTGCCTGGGACGCCAGTTTTCCGGCGTCAATATCCAGATTATCAAGCTTCAGCAGAAGATCCACAATCCTGGATACCTGCTCGTCCGTCAGCTTCAGATCCATCTCATCAGATGCCTCATTGACCAGCTCCGTCAGCTTCTCCGGATCATCCAGCCCGTTCTCCGCGATCTGCTGCTTCAGATAGGCAATCAGATCGGAAATCTGCTCAGAATCCAGTTCGTCGCTCAGCTCACCGGTCAGCACCAGTTCCTCAGTCGCCGCCTCCAGAGCCGCATCGCTGACAGATGTACCGCTATAAGTCTCATATGCCTTTACCGCTCCGATCAAAGCCGCTGTACCGCTGATGGACGTGGGCGCTGCCACAACCACCTTTGCATCCTGCACGCCCGCTGTCAGGAGTGCATTCCGATACATGGCAATGGTACAGTAATTAATATTATGGGTTTCCACGCTTAAGCCTGCGCCGCTCTCCTGCGGAAGCAAAAGCACGGATGACAGGGAATGGGTTCCCACCACGGAAGCCCCCAGTGAACTGTCCAGATACTGGTGCTCCATGTCATTGGTAATATAAATCACATCATAGGACGCCAGATCTGCGTCTGTCAGTCCCATTTCGGATAATACGGTGGCTCTCTGAGAATCGCTTAAGTCCGCGCCCAGTGCAAGAACACCCTTACCGGCCGCTTCCGCCGTCAGACTTCCCGCTGACAGCATGACCATTGTCAGCAATAAAAACAACCACTTTTTCATGTAAAATCAGCCTCCTGCATTTCTGCTCTTTTCCCGGTGCTGAATCTTACTGCACCAGGTTTTAATGTCCTGCGTCACCTGTTCTTTGTTCAGATCACATAACAGCTCGTGACGCGCTCCCGGATAAATCTGGCAGACCACATCCGTCATGCCGATCTTCTCCAGCATATGTGCAAACCGCTTTACGCCTTTTCCTTTTTCGCCCACCGGATCTTCGTCTCCTGACAGAATCAGAAGCGGCAGATCTTTCGGCATTCTGGCTGCCCTGCGGATATCAATGTCCTCCTCGATGGTACGGAACAGCGCTTCATAAGCGCCTCTGCTGAAATGATAATTCCGTTTGGAATCCTGCAGCGCATCTATTAATACCTGTGGATTCCGGCTCATCCAGCTGCCGGTTCTCGCATTATCCGGATACCGTTTTGCGAACCCGGAAACGGACATGAGATCCAGAATCCGGCTGTGTCCATTCCGGCCGCCACGGAACATTCCGGCATAGGTCGTTAAGAGTCCCAGTTTCACCAGCGCCCGATGCTGATGTCCGGTGCCCATAAGAATGGCTCCATCCACCCGCTCTGCATGGTAAATCAGATATCTGCGGACCAGGTAGGATCCCATGCTGTGTCCCAGCATAATATAAGGAACCTTCGGTGCCGCAGCAACGGCCATCCGTCTTACCAGCTCCATATCCTTCAGCCAGAGCACGGCGCCTTCCTCTCCCAGTTTTCCCAGTTCTTCTGCACCATTTACCGAGTCCCCATGGCCCAGATGGTCATGGCCGATCACATAATATCCTGCCTCCGCCATCTTCTCTGCGAACTCGTCGTATCTCTCAATATATTCCAGCATTCCGTGTACGATCTGCAGCACGCCAATCCATTTCCGACTTGGATCGTACCAGCGGTAGCCGTGTATCATATGAATTCCATCCATGGAATTTACGTAAAACTCTTCCCTTGTAACCATTCTTTGTCACCTTCATTTTCCGGTCTTTTTATGGCAGTATACCATACTTTCCCCGAAAATAACGGGACTTCACAGAATTTTAAGGAATCTTAAGATCCTCGCGGTTCTCCATATTTTCCATAAAATCAGAAAAGCTTCCGTACCCGCCAGGGGTCAGAAGCCCTTCTCCTGTTCTACAGCTGTGTCGTAATAAAGATATCGTAAATCGCCTTGATTGCTTTTTCAAAATCTTCGTTTCTCACGCCGACAATGATGTTCCACTCACTAGAACCCTGGTCAATCATTTTTACATTGACATTGGCATGAGCTAAAGCAGAGAAGATTCTTCCTGCAGTACCACGGTTGGACTTCATAGCACGTCCTACGACTGCCACCAGAGCCATATCACCCTCAACTTCCAGATAGTCCGGATTCACCGCTCTCTGGATGCCTGCCAGTACCTGCTGCTCTTTCTCCTCAAACTCGTCCTGATGAACAATAATGCTCATGGTATCGATACCGGACGGAATGTGTTCGAAGGAAATGCCCTGCTTCTCAAACTCTTCCAGAACCTTGCGGCCAAAACCGATCTCAGAGTTCATCATATCCTTCTCAATATTTACCGCTACGAAGCCTTTTTTACCGGCAATTCCGGTAATGGTGTAGTTCGGTTTGTGGCAGGTGCTTGCCACGATCATGGTTCCCTTGTCCTCCGGACGGTTGGTGTTCCGGATATTAATCGGAATACCTGCTTTGCGGACCGGGAAAATCGCATCCTCATGAAGCACGGTTGCGCCCATATAGGAAAGCTCTCTTAACTCTCTGTAAGTGATGACATCGATGGTCTCCGGATTCTCGATGAGTCTCGGATCCGTTACCAGGAAACCGGATACATCCGTCCAGTTCTCATAGAGATCTGCCTCTACGGCTCTTGCCACGATGGAACCGGTAATATCAGAACCTCCTCTGGAGAAGGTCTTCACACGGCCATCTTCATAAGCTCCATAGAATCCCGGAATAACTGCCTTCGGCATCTCTGCCAGCTTTGCTTTCAGAAGTGCATCGGTCTTCTCGGAATCAAACTCTCCGTTTTCTTTAAAACGAACTACCTCTGCGGAATCCACAAAGGGGAATCCCAGATAAGCAGACATCACAATACCGTTCAGATACTCTCCTCTGGATGCTGCATAATCGCTTCCTGCTTTATTCTTAAAGTTCTCTGCAATAGTCTCAAATTCCTTATCCAGAGACAGCTTCAGATTCAGGCCGCCGATAATCTCATTGTAACGTGCCTTAATCTGCTTGAGCATGCCGTCGAAATCCTCGCCGTTTGCTGCTGCATAATAGCACTGATACAGCATATCTGTTACTTTGGTATCTCCTGAATAGCGTTTGCCCGGAGCAGACGGAACTACATACCGCCGTGTCTCATCAGCCAGAATAATCTTTCCTACTTTCTGGAACTGCTCTGCACTTGCCAGAGAGCTGCCGCCAAATTTGACTACTTTCTTCATTATTTTATCTCCTCGTTTATAAAAAAGACTATCCTAGATTATACTTGTATTCCCCCGGGAAAACAACTGTTTTTTTGAAAAATACATGAAAATACCGGGGTTTTCAGGAAGAAAACCCCGGTATGGGAAAATTTTTTCTCTTTAGTTGGTATCCTGTCCATAGTAAGCATTGGCACCGTGTTTCCGGTAATAATGCTTATCCTGCAGTGCCTGCGGAGCTGGCTGGATACGCGGTTCGATGATTTCTGAACGGAATGCCATCTTTGCAACCTCTTCCAGTACTACTGCGTTATGTACAGCCTCATGCGGATCTTTGCCCCATGCGAACGGTCCATGGTTCTTGCACAGGCATGCCGGAACTGCCATGGGATCTCTTCCGGTCTCTTTGAAATAGTTTACGATCAGATGACCGGTATTCTCCTCGTATGCTTCGTCAATCTCCTCTTTGGTCAGACAGCGCATGCACGGAATATCACCATACATATAATCTGCATGAGTGGTTCCATAACAGGGAATGCTTCTTCCTGCCTGGGCCCAGCTGGTTGCATAAGAAGAATGGGTATGAATCACACCGCCTACATTCGGGAATGCTTTGTAAATCTCCAGATGGGTCGGAGTATCGGATGACGGTTTGTAACGTCCTTCTACTCTGTTTCCATCCATATCCATAACTACCATATCTTCCGGGCTTAACTTATCATAGTCCACACCGCTCGGTTTGATCACAAATAATCCTTTTTCACGGTCAATGCCGCTGACATTTCCCCAGGTAAAGGTTACCAGCCCATATTTCGGTAAAAGCATGTTGGCTTCATAGACTTCTTTTTTTAATTCTTCTAACATTGTCTTTCCCCCTGTTTCATTTGAAAACTTCTTATTCTGGCTAAAATATATCCTTTTCCCAGGGAAATGTCAATTATCTTACATGGCTTTTTTGTAACCTGCACCACAAAGTTGTACTTTTCTTTCAGAAAAACAAAAAAAGACCGGAACCCTTATTATCTCAAGGATTCCGGCGCCCCTGCCAAGGAGTCGATGCGACAGGATTTGAACCTGCGACCTCTGCGTCCCGAACGCAGCGCTCTACCAAGCTGAGCCACGCATCGTTATTTTGTTTTGCTCCATCACCAGAGCACTTGCTTAGTATACATCGGTTTTTCGGATTTGTAAAGCTTTTTTTTAATTTTTTGCAATTTTTTTATTTTTCTTTTTTCACCGGGCAGAAAATGTCGATTTCTGCCCGGAATTACAGGCTCTTTTACTGCGCTGTGCCAGATGAGGTATCACTGCCGGATTCCGTCTGTGTCTCATTGTTACCGGAATTTCCGGTATCTCCGGTGTTGTCACTGTTCTGACCATTGTTCTGGTCACTGCTGGATGGCGTCGTCGAAGCATCCGTTCCGGTGTCTCCCGATGTGGTTCCGGAATTGTCCGGCGTCTGGGACGGTGTATCCGTTGCACCAGAACCGGAGTTATCCTGAGAGGAGTTGTCACTGGAAGAAGAATCCCCGGAAGTATCTGTAGAAGGTGTTGTCTCTTCCTGATCTTTTTCATCCTTCTCCTCATCCTCTTCGTCGTCATCGGCCTGATTCTTACCGCTGTTACTACTATTGCTGTTATTGGAAGAACCGGTCGTATAACTGGTCCAGTAATAATAGAAGATATGGTCTTTAATAATCCAGTAAGGCACGCCGCCGTTCTGCAGGTTCGTTACCAGAGCCGGTACCGGCGCCCAGGTACGGAAGAACAGGGACTCACCCACATTGCTGGTTCCATTGACTACCGTCCGCGCTGCATTCCAGCAGGACTGAGTGACGATGTTCGGAATGTCGTCATCCTGCTCGGCCTTCAGCACCAGGTCAAATCGTCCGGAGCCCACCGGTTCAAACTGCTTGGACTGGCGGAGCACGCCCTCCAGTGTATTCGGGAAACGCGAGCTTCGGATCCGGTTCATAATCACATAGCCGACTGCCAGCTGACCTTCTGTTCCCTGATTGCCTGCCTCACAATAAATGATCGTGGCAAGCATCATGATCTCATATTCACTTAAGGAAACGCTGCCGCCAGAGATTCCGGAATCCGCCTGCTGGATATTTCCGGAGGTATTCATGGAAGCTGCCGCCTGCTGGGCTGCCTTCACACGGGCTGCTGCCTCCTCCTGAGCTGCCTTGGCAATCAACTGATTGAGGAGTTCTGTCTTTTCCTTAATATACTCCGCCATATCCGTGATCTCGCCCTCTTTCTGGGCCAGGAGCTTCTCATATTCACTGAGCTTAGAGCCTGTTGCCTCCTGCTGTTCTGCTACCTGCTGTTTCTTTTTCTCTGTCTCCGTCTTCAGAAGCTCCAGTGCTTCCTGCTCATCCTGCAATTTTGTATATTGATCATCCAGGTCTGCTTTGGATTCTTTGTAATTTTCCAGCATATTCCGGTCATACTGGTTGACACTGACCGTATATTCGATCTGATTCAGAAGTCCGGTGATTCCGCCGGTAAGAGCTGCCGTAATCATGCTCTGCACAGCCGTCTGGTCATTTTCGTACATATACTGGATACGGGTCTTCATGTCCGCATACTGCTTATCCAGATCTGCCTGTGCCTCTTCGATCCGACCCTCCAGGGAGCTGACCTGATTCTCCTTATCCGTAATCTGCTGTTCCAATTCCTCCACCTGTTCATTCAGGCTGTTAGATTGGCTGTTCAGCTCCTTCAGATAGCTCTCTATCTCGGACTTGGCATTATTCAGGGTACTCTGTTCCTGTTCGGTCTTCTTCTTCTCTTCCTCGGCTTCGCTCTTCTCCTGTTTGACTTTATCAATCTTATCCTGAGTGGCCTTGCTGGCCGCCAGGGCGGTACAGGAAGAAAAGCCTACGCTCAAGGCAAGCATAAAGCAAAGTATTTTCTTTATCAGTCTCTCTCGTTTCTTTCCTGCCAAGTCGTCTCTTCCTCTCCAGTGTCTCTTAATCCCAGTTGTATTTCGTCAGTTTTCCTGTCATCTGCATGTTCGCAAAATTCTGCTGACGCAGTGCCTCATAGAGCACGATTGCTACGGAATTGGACAGATTCAACGAACGGATACTCGGATTCATGGGAATGCGGATGGAATTTTCCTTATTCTCATGGAGAATCTCTTCCGGGATTCCCGCGCTCTCCTTGCCGAACATAATGTAGCAGTCCGGTTCGAAATGAGCCTCCGTATAAACATTCGGTCCTTTGGTGGTCGCCATGTAGATCTTCGCACCGGGATTCCGATTCAGAAAATCCTCATAATCCATATAAGTGGTGACATCCAGATCCTTCCAGTAATCCATGCCGGCACGGCGCAGATGCTTTTCGCTTAACTTAAATCCCAGAGGTTCAATCAGGTGAAGTCTTGTCCCGGTGGCCACACAGGTTCTGCCGATATTTCCGGTATTGGCCGGGATCTCCGGCTCATAAAGTACAATGTTCAGCATTTCTTACGCCTGTCCCTTTGGTTCTGTACGAAGTCTCTCCACAAACTGCTCCAGCCTTCCCAGTGCGACCTTCAGGTTTTCCAGCGAATATGCATAGGAAATACGAAGATATCCTTCTCCGCAGTCGCCGAATGCCGTTCCCGGCACGACAGCCACCTTCTCTTCCATCAGAAAACGCTGTGCAAACTCTTCGGAGGTCATGCCAAATTCCTTGATGCACGGGAAAATATAGAAAGCTCCATAAGGCTCAAAGCATTCCAGTCCCATCTCTTTAAAAGCATTCACCAGATAACGGCGGCGCTGGTCATAGGCTTCCCGCATCATCGCCACATCTGCATCACCGTTTTTCATGGCCTCCACTGCCGCATACTGGCTGGTAGTCGGTGCACACATAATGGCAAACTGATGGATCTTTGTCATCTGCTCGATAATCTCTCTTGGTCCGCAGGCATAGCCCAGACGCCATCCGGTCATGGCATATGCCTTGGAAAATCCGTTGATCAGGATGGTACGCTCCTTCATTCCCGGAAGAGACGCGATAGTCACATGGTCTCCCTTGTAGCTTAACTCGCTGTAAATCTCATCGGACAGGACAAAGAGGTCTTTTTCCTCAATGATCTCTGCAATTTTTTCCAGATCCTTCCGCTCCATAATGGCCCCGGTCGGATTATTCGGATAGGGAAGTACCAGGAGCTTCGTCTTATCCGTGATGTGCTCCAGAAGTTCTTCCGGTGTCAGGCGGAATTCATTTTCTGCCTTCAGTTCAATAATGACCGGCTTGCCGCCTGCCAGAATGGCACACGGCTCATAGGACACGTAGCTTGGCTGCGGGATCAGTACTTCATCCCCCGGATCCAGCATGGCGCGCATGGCAATATCAATTCCTTCGCTGCCGCCGACCGTCACGATGGTCTCATGATGCCAGTCATAGGACACATGATACCGGCGGTCCAGATAATTACAGATCTCTTCTCTTAATTCCTTCAGTCCGGAATTGGACGTATAGAAGGTCCGTCCTTTTTCCAGGGAATAGATTCCCTCGTCCCTCACATGCCAGGGCGTGTCAAAATCCGGTTCGCCCACGCCAAGGGAGATGGCGTCCTTCATCTCGCTTACCAGATCGAAAAACTTCCGGATACCGGAGGGTTTGATATTTACAATGGTTTCAGACAGCGGATTTCTCATGGGGTCACCAGCATCCTTTCATCTTTTGACGGATTTACCATAACAGAGCCATGATCCTTGTACTTCTTCAGAATAAAATGAGTTGCCGTACTCAGTACAGACTCCTGGGTGGACAGCTTCTCAGATACGAACTGCGCCACGCCGCGCATGGTCTTGCCCTCGATCATGACCAGGAAATCAAATCCTCCGGAAATCAGATAAACGCAGTCTACCTCCGGATAGTTGTAAATCCGTTCTGCAATCTTGTCAAATCCAAGTCCCCTCTGCGGTGTTACCTTTACCTCAATCAGGGCGGTTACCTTCTCGGAGCTGGTTTTATCCCAGTCGATCAGGGTATGATAGCCGCAGATCACTCCTTCTTTTTCCATGTCGGCAATCTCATTTGCCACTGCTGCCTCATCCGTCCCCAGCATAACAGCCAGGTCTTTCAGGTCTACACGGCTGTTCCGTTCCATATAGGTTAAAATCTTTTCTCTCATTTTCCTGTTCCCCTACTCATAAATCTTAGTAATGTACTCAACTGTTGTAAATCTTATACAATTCATCTGTCTTCGGTCTTTCCAGATAAGCGGTATCTTCCCCGTTCACAACCTTCTTCGCTTTTCCTTCCACGCAGCGTCCTACAATGGACGCCGGAATCCCGGCCTTCTCAAGTGCATGCACCAGCCCCAGTCCGTCAGGGGCTGCCATCAGCATGGAACCGCTGGAAATCAGCTGATATGGATTTAAACGGAATTGCTCACAGACTTCCACGGTCTCCTGTCGGACGGGAATTGCTTTTAAATCAATCTCCAGCCCCACGCCGGATGCCTCTGCCAGTTCCCAGAGCGCTCCGTAGATACCGCCTTCCGTTACGTCGTGCATGGCCGTAACTCCATGGGCCACGGCCACCATGGCTTCCGGAACCACCGAAAGATACTGGTCAAAGGCTTTTGCCTTCTCCACAAAGCTTCCGGTAAAATGTTTTTTCAGTTCTTCTTCTTTTTCTTTTGCAATGATGGACGTTCCTTCAATACCAATCCACTTGGTCACAATCACATCATCTCCAACACGGGCTCCTCCGGTGGTGATTAGACGGTCTTTCTTCGCCTTGCCCACTCCGGTTACCGAGATCACCGGCTGATTGACCACTGCCGTCACTTCGGTGTGCCCGCCCATTACCTGTATATGCAGTTTCTCACAGGCACATTCCACTTCCTGCATCAGCCTCCGGATCAGAGGCTCATCCGCAGAAGGCGGCAGTAAAACGGTCAGAAGCACTCCTACCGGTTCCGCCCCGGCGCTTGCCAGGTCATTGGCCGTGATCTGAAGTGCCAGTGTTCCCATATCCTTCCCGGTTCCCGTAATAGGATCCGTGGAAAGTACAAACACTTCATCCGGCGCCAGCTGCATGACTGCACAGTCCTCGCCCACTCCGGCTCCTACCAGCACCTCATCCCTCTTTGTATGTATCTGACGGAAAACCGCCCTTTTCAGGACATTCTCCGGTACTTTTCCTATTTCCATGGGTTTCTCTGCCTCCGTTATTGTGCCGGCGCCGCAGCTGCTGCCGCGGCGTTGGCCGCCGCTACATTGGCGTCCGCCAGTGCTTCATCCTGGGCTGCAATGGCCGCCCGCAGATTTTCCGACAGCGTCGGATCTCCTGCTGTACCATAAGTCACAACGCGGTCGCTGCCCTTATAGGTACTCTTATTGATCTTAATCCGGTCTGTCTCCACACCGTTTACTTTCACAATCTTGTAAAGTTCTGCCACATAACCGGTCTTTCCTGAAGATACGCTCTTGTAGCCAAGTCCCTGTCCGGCATCCTCTTTGAGAATAGTGTTCGGTTTTACTTCATTTACCAGAACGCTCTCGAAAGAAATGCTGCGGTTGCTGTCTCTGGTCTCTTTTCCGTAAATATTGAACGTAATCTTCTTATCGGATGTGGTATATCCCTCAATATAGATGGGATAATCCGTAGAGTTCTTAAATTTAAAATCCTTATAGGTTCCGGCAATGGCCGCATCCTCAGACAGTTCTACATAATGAACGGTCATGGAATGGGGAGAACGCTCCACCACTTCCAGCTCTGCCCGCAGAACTGCATTATAAAGGGTCGTGGATACCTGGCAGATACCGCCGCCCATACTGTCGACTACTTCACCATTCAGGTAAGAACCTGCCATAGCGTAACCATTTTCCGCCGTGAATGGAGATACGGTCTCATAGGCAGAGAAGGTCTCTCCCGGATACAGCACCGTACCGTTAATATGGTTCGCGCCGCTGGTTACGTTCTTGGAACGGTCAGCACTGGACGTAGAAAAACTGGTGGTAAAGGATCCCAGCAGATCTTTTACATAGGCCAGATCCTCCGCGCTTCCTTCCGGCTCCGTTACCTGTACCGGAAGTTCCAGGGAATTTTCCCCATCCGTCCAGTCATTTTCCAGATAATCCACAATGGCCTGTACCGCACCGTCTGTATTCAGCTGTACGCCCTGCTCGCCCGGCACAAAGGTAAATGCACCGTTCTCTCTGCTGAGAGATGCATTTTTCGCCGGCTGGTCATACTTGGTACAAGTTTCTTCCACATATACTTTGACCATCTCTTTATTGGCCTGACGGCTTAAAGTATAGTTCATACCGCTGTGCTGCAGGTCTTTCTGGTCCTTATAACGCTTTACGATATTACCGGTGCGTCCGACACTTAACGCACTTGTCACCGCGTCTTCATTGGAATAGGTCACTCCAAAGGAAGATAAGGGAGCATCCAGCTCATTGTCCCCGATCTTCAACTTCAAAGTCTCTTCTCCTAACTTTGTTTCATACGCTTCCAGTGCGCTGATCGCCTGGTCTTTTGTCATTCCGGACACCTCCACGCCCTCAATGGTAATTCCTTTGAGAATTGTTGCCTCCGCCGCGCAGACAGTCATGCCCAGAGATAACAGCAGCAGACAGATCAGAGCTGCCGCGCCTCTCCACAACTTTTTCATCATTCTCTCCTCTTTTTCTCCCGATTACAGTGCGTAGCTTAACAGTGGCAGCACCATGGCAATCACCAGAATCACCACAATCACTCCTGCTACGATTCTTCTTTTTTTATCATTATACATGCTTTCAATCCTCCTGAACTTTTCTTCGTCCCGGAATCTTCCCGTACTGTAAAATGATCTTGTCGATCATGCGGGAAGCTTCGCTTTTCGTCATGGTCTCCATGCGGATATTTGTATCTATTCTATGATATTTCAGTAAATCATTCAAGTATCCTTTTTGGGAATCTGTCATAGGGCTCTGTTTTTTTACGCTGTACTGCAGCTTTCTTGTCGCAAACGCCTCCGGTTTCTGCTCTCCAAACTCTTCCCAGAGCTTTTTCAGCAGTTCATGGGCCGCCAGCGCATCGTCAAGGGCCCGGTGGGAATGTCCCGGGTCAATACCGTAGTGCACGCACAGATCCGGCAGCCGTCTGGATGGCAGATTGGGCAGAAACTGTCTGGCCAGCGTCAGCGTATCCATGCCCTCTTTTTCAAAGGTAAATCCCAGATTCACCGCGCCCTGTTTCAAAAATCCAAAATCAAAGGAAATATTGTGTCCCAGAATCGGCAGATCCCCGCAGAAATCCAGAAATTCCGCAAATGCCTGCTGCGGCTTTTTTCCTGTCTTCTGCATTTCATCGGTAATCCCCGTCAGCTCCACAATACGCTCCGGGATTTCCACACCTGTATCGATGAGCGTGTCGAAGGTTTCACACACGTTTCCATCACAGATTCTCGCTGCGCCGATCTCCAGCACCCGGTCTTTCGCCGGATTCAGTCCTGTGGTCTCTGTATCCAATGCAATATACTGACTGATCATTTTTCTCCCTCCAGTATCTGCATCATGGCGTCTCCGGTCAGTGGATCTCTGGTTCGGTAATCGAACATCAGATATACCGGCCCCTGCTCCTGTTCCAGCACTTCCACATGCACCTGTCTTCCGTACTCTCTGGTCATGGCTTTCAGCTGCTCTTTATACGGGCTTAAATCCGGGGCAAATGCCGGACGGCTCTTCAGATTCTCTCTCGCATAAAGATCCAGCACCATACACTGGTCGTAAACTTTCAGATCCCAGCCTTTTTCTTCGGATAAGAAGCGGCGCAGGATTTCATAACGGGCAATCCTCGCATGACCGATACCGGCCAGTCCTTCCCGGTCATAGAAAGCTGCCAGCTCCTTAAAGAATAAGAAAGGAGACGCATACTGTTCCATAATCTTCTCAATGGTCCGGTCAAACTGGCGGCTGTTGTAATAGACTTCCACCATGTCTTCCACACCCTTTAACAGCAGCACATCTCCATAGGAAAGCCAGTCCGTAGTCAGCACTTCATAAGGCGCTCTGTCATGCCAGGAAATGCCGTAGCCCGGCGCGTCGTCCCGCATACCGGAACCTTTCAGTACTTTTAAAAATCCCAGCTGCAGCTGATCCGGCTTCATGGCGTAGACGTCGTCAAAGGATTTCCGGAAACTGTCCACATCTTCATAAGGAAGTCCCGCAATGAGATCCAGATGCTGGTGAATATTTCCAAAACTTTTTACTCTGTCAACCACATTTTTCAGCTTCGTCAGATCCATGGTACGGTGAATAGCCTCTACAGTCAGAGGATTGGTAGACTGCACACCGATCTCCAGCTGAATAAGTCCCGGCCGCATTTTCTCCATAATCGCCAGTTCTTCTTCCGTTGTTATATCCGCCGCAATTTCAAAATGGAAGTTGGTAATTCCATTGTCATGCTCCAGAATCCACTGCAGCATTTCTACGGTTCGTTTGGGATTGCAATTAAAGGTACGGTCCACAAATTTTACCTGGGGTACCTGTGCATCCAGAAACATCTGCAGTTCTTTCTTCACCAGCGGAAGACTTCGGAAGCGGACTCTTTTGTCGATAGAAGAAAGACAGTAACTGCACCGGAAGGGACAGCCCCTGCTGGACTCGTAATAAATAATCTTATGATTAAAATCGTTCATGTCTTCATAGGCAAAAGGAATTTCATCCATATTCACCGGCTCCGCCCACGGATTTTCCCGCAGTTCTCCTGTTTTCTCCCGATAGGTAATGCCGGAAATCTCATCCAGTGAACCTGTTTCTTCTATATAATAAGATGCAAGCTCCGGAAAACTCCGTTCTCCCTCCGCGCGCATAACGCCACGGACTTTCGGATAACGTTTCAGAAATTCTGGTGCATCATAGGATACTTCCGGACCTCCAACCCACAGTTCTGCCCGCGGGAGTATTTTCGGCAGCTCCTGCAGCAGTTCTCCTATCATTTCACCATTCCAGATATAACACGAAAAAGCAACCACATCCGGCTGCCTTCGATAAATGTCCCCCAGCACCTGATCTGGCTGCTGATTGATTGTGTACTCCGCGATCTCAATCTGATCGGCATACGCTCTGGCCGCTGCGCGCAGGCTGTAGACAGCCAGATTAGAATGAATATATTTGGCATTTACCGCCACTAACAAAATCTTTTTCATTGCCTCATTGTAACATATCCCCCACAGATTGCAACTTTCTTATCTTTCTGTTTCGCATTTCTTTCGGTTTTTTAGAAATCCTTTATTTTGTGACCACACTTTGGTCACAATTCCCTGTTATTATAATACTCGTAACAGGAACACATCAGTATTTCATTCATAACACTTTAGGGGGCTCGAAAGAGTCCCCACTCCCTCGAAAAATTCAAGACCGCAAGGTCTTTTTATTTTGTCTTTTTGTCTGTATACAGTTGTATACAGTTTTTTTGAACGCAAAAAAGAGGAACCATTGATAAATCAATGATCCCTGATCTTAGAGAAGAGCACGAGACGGGATTCGAACCCGCGACCCTCGCCTTGGCAAGGCGATACTCCACCACTGAGCCACTCGTGCATATTTATATGTAAAGCTCTTTCGAGCGAAGCGGGTGATGGGAATCGAACCCACGTATCTAGCTTGGAAGGCTAGTGTTCTACCATTGAACTACACCCGCATATATGTGAAACCCTTTCGGGTTTTGCTGTTATATATGAAAGCCTTACGGCTTTGTTGTTATATGTAAAAACCCTTTCGGGTTGTTTACGAAGTTGTTGTCTCGCTCGCGACAAGTGATAATTTACCACATTGTTTTGCATCTGTCAACTACTTTTTTTAATTTTTTTCAAAAAATTTTTACGCTGTATTTCGGCTCACAATTCACGTAGCACACTGCAGTGACAGGCTGTGAAGAGGAACCGCTCGCGCTAAGTCCTCGATCCAGCGGTACTAACATTCGAACGTCGCTGATTGCTCGTTCTCATGAAGTACCGGGACTGCGGACGTTCCCTTCACAGGCTGTCACTTCCGTTCGCCAACATCGCCAGCGAGCAATGGCAGAAACATATAAAAAGGAGCCCTGCACACAGCAGAACTCCTCTGTCTTTCTTAATAAAATACGTGTGCCCCGATCACAATTCCGTCCGTACTGCCTGCACGTTTGAAATGGGTCAGGCTTCCGATAACGGTCTCTCCATTAATGGCTGCCTGTGCTGCCTGCATACAACTGGACTTAGGTCCGCTTGCCATAATGGATGCCACCTGTCCGGTCGCTGCAGGTCCGAACTGTCCCGGCTGGGAAATCACACCCTGAATACTGTTGGGATAGCCTCCGCTTCTCACACGGTTCATAACGACCGCTCCAACTGCCAGCTGTCCTTCGTAGGGCTGATTGCCACTCTCTGCCTGAATGAGTGCTGCCAGAAGGGTTACCTCATCGCCGCTTGCTGCAACAGCTCCCAGGTTCTTCGTTCTCTTGGCTTTCTCTTCTTCTGCTTTTCTGGCAGCTTCCTCTGCCTCTATCTCTGCGATGGTCTTAGCCTCTCCATACTCGCAGGTCACTTCCACATACTCTGCGGAAATGTAATCTTTTTCACCGTCGGAGTAAAGGATTTCCAGCCATCCGTCCTGCTCTTCTCCAACTTCAATCTTCTCGCCTCTGCCGATCAGATCGATGACCGGTGCCTCGGTGCTCGGTTCATCCCGCACCTTCAGCGTATCCGTCGTTACCGTCGCAATCTTCGGTACATCCTCCGCTGCACGCTCGGCTGCCTCTGCGCCAAATGCCAGATATTCATCGCTGACCCATCCGGTCACATCTCCGGACTGGATCTCGGTCCATCCATCCGCCTGCTCCAGAATCTCGCCTGCGTCTCCGCGGAACATCTTTCCTACAACTGCGGAATCTGTACTGGCTTCTTCTCTCACGCTGACCGACTCATCAACCTTTGCCATAACACGTCCGGTCCACTCGCTGCCTGCCAGAACTTCATCCATCTGCTCCGGCGTCAGATCTTCCAGCACTGCATTCCAGGTATTCTCCCCCTCATTTCCCAGACTTGCAAATCCGGTCAGGCCCAGCCACATGGCGGTCATACCGATAATGATCATCCCTCTTTTCAACATACGAAAGTCCTCCCGTCATTCGTTTTCTCCCTCTCTATTTTATGAACTGGGAGAAAATATATTACAGAATTGTTACATATATTGCAAAGAGTTTAACAGAAAATTATAATTTTGTCAACTTTCTGAAAATTTCACGGTATTTCAGACAATAAATGCTTACAGTTCATACATAAATATATGCGTGAAAATGACAGACTGTGAGCGGAACCGCTCGCGCTAAGTCCTCGATCCAGCGGTACTAACGCTCGAACGTCGCTGACCGCTTGTTCTCGTGAAGTACCGGGACTGCGGACGTTCCTTTCACAGTCTGTCATTTCCACTCGCACATTCATTGACTGTGAACTGTAACAAAAAAGGCCTACCGACGCTGTCGGCAGACCTCATACATCAGAATCGAAGCGGCCACCGCCGCATTTAACGACTCCAGTTTTCCATGCATGGGAATACGAATCCATACATCGGCGCAATTGCTTAAGCTCTCCGTGAGCCCGTTGCCCTCATTGCCGATGAGGAAGGCGGTTCCCTCTTTATAATTTTCTTCGTCATAGCAGTTCTTACCCTGCAGATGCGCCGCATAGGTGCGGATGCCCCGTCTGCTCAACTCCGGCAGAATCGTTTCCAGCTCGTCCACATACAGGAATGGCATCCGGTAAACCGATCCCATGGTAGCACGGATGGTCTTGGGATTGTAAATATCCACGGATGTGCGGCTCAAGATCACGCCGTCCACACCGGCTCCCTCGGCGGTACGAAGAATGGTTCCCAAATTTCCCGGATCCTGCAGATTTTCCAGAATCATAAGAAACGGATGTTTCTTCCCGGTCAGATCGTCCAGACTGTAGTGATACTGTTTCATCACACAGAGTACGCCCTGCGGTGTCTTGGTATCACTGACCGACGCATACACCCGGTCGTCCAGCACTTCCAGTTCGCTGTCCCCGAAGAATGCCGCCCCTTTCTCGTCATAGAGGCTTTTGGACACATAAAGTTTCTGGATCCGCTCCTTCGGTGCTTCCTGGAACATCTTAATGCCTTCTACCAGAAAGACATCCTGCTCATTTCTGGCAGATGCTTTTTTCTTCAGCTGTTGCAGGCTTTTCACTTGCGGATTGGATGTACTTGTAATCATTATTTCGCCATATCTCCTGCAACTTCAATCATATAGTTGGAAATATCTTTTCTCATGCCCAGTGCATCATTGATATCAAAATCACGGAACTCTCCATGCTGATAACCTACCACACGGTTGGTCTTTCCTGCGCAGAGCAGATCCACTGCCATGGAACCCATCATGGTTGCATAGACACGGTCACGGCAGGTGGGGCTTCCGCCACGCTGCATGTATCCAAGAATCGTTGCTCTGGTCTCCACGCCGGTAGCAGCCTCAATTCTTCTGGCCATGGAAGTCGAATGTCCAATACCCTCTGCATTGATGATGATATGATGTTTCTTTCCTTTTTTACGATTGCTGATAATATTATTGATAATCTTCTGCTCATCATAATCATAGCGCTCCGGAAGCAGAATATCCTCTGCGCCATTGGCAATGCCGCACCAGAGTGCAATGTAACCTGCATTACGTCCCATAACCTCGATAATACTGCAGCGTTCATGGGAAGTAGAGGTATCACGTACTTTATCAATTGCCTGCATAGCTGTATTGACTGCGGTGTCAAAACCAATGGTATATTCGGTACAGGCGATATCAAGGTCAATGGTTCCCGGTACACCTACCGTATTAATTCCCAGTCCTGCGAGCTTCTGTGCTCCTGCATAGGAACCGTCTCCACCAATGACAACCAGGCCGTCAATCCCGTGTTTTCTGCAGATCTCGGCACCCTTCTTCTGGCCTTCCTCCGTACGGAATTCCGCACAGCGGGCAGTGAACAGGATGGTACCTCCCTTGTCCACAATATCACTGACCGAATGTCTGGACATATCAATGATATCTTCCTCCAGAAGTCCCTGATAGCCTCTCCGGATTCCTTTCACGTTCTTTCCTGCAGCACAGGCTTTTCTTACCACTGCCCGAATAGCTGCATTCATTCCCGGCGCATCTCCGCCGCTTGTCAAAACACCGATTGTCTTTATTTCTTTTGCCATGGTCGTTTCCTCCGCAAACAGTTATCCAAAACAAGTCTCTTCCACATTCTAATTCATTTTTGCCACATTTTCAATACGCTTCTGGACGGCTTTTACGTTTTTCTCGCCAAAATCCTGGTACAGTTTTTCCAGCAGCGGATCACTCACATGAACGTTCCGGCTGGCCGGAAGAATTTTCTTTTTCTTCTCCTTCCGGACGTAAATAATAACCTCATCTTCGCCCTCGCTGTCCATGAGTGCCCGGTACAGTTCCTGCTCTCTCCGGTTATATTCTTCCATATCAGAAAACTGGATCCAAAGTTCCTTTTTCGGAATGTCGAAGGGCACGATTTTCTCCAGGATCAGTTTGCTGGCCCTGTCTTCTTCGGCAGAAATACGTCCGCTTACGAACACTTTGCTGTCTACATTGAGCATGCTCGCATTTTTCTCATAATCCCGCGGAAATACAATGACTTCCACGCTGCCCACCAGGTCTTCCACCGTGATAAACGCCATCATTTTATTATTCTTCGTGGCTTTCATGGTCTTGGATGTAATCATACCGCCCACAATGGCCCGCTCACCGTCCCGGATGCGCTGTTCCTCGCCTTCCTCCGGCGGCAGGAAATCTGTAGTCACATGGGAAATACCTCGCTTCCACTGATCCTCATATTCTTCCAGCGGATGACCGCTGATATAGAATCCCAGCACTTCTTTTTCAAAGGCCAGCAGATCTTCTTTTCCGTATTCGGACACTTTCGGAATGTTGATCTTAAAGGCTGCTTTATCCTCTTCCGCTGCAAAATCAAAGAGACTGATCTGTCCTGCAAAATCCTTTTTCTTTTTCTGTGCAACGTCATCCATAATCTGCCCGTAGACCATCATCATCTGGCGCCGGTTGGCCGGGAAGCTGTCAAAAGCTCCTGACTTGATAAAGTTTTCTACGGCACGTTTATTCACCTCATGCCCTGATGTCCGGTTGATGAAATCTGCCAGATCTTCAAAGGGTCCTCTTGCCTCCCGTTCCTGAAGGATCTCCTCAATCATCGGTTTACCAATACTCTTAATGGCATTGAGTCCATACCGGATTCCACCGTTTGATACAGAAAAGGCACTGACACTCTCGTTAATATCCGGCGGCAGAATCTGGATTCCCATCTGGCGGCAGGTAAGAATATACTCTGACACTTTGGCAGAGTTATCAATGACTGACGTCATCAGCGCTGCCATGAACTCTACCGGATAATAGTATTTGAGCCAGGCGGTCTGATAAGCGACTACCGCATAAGCAGCCGCATGGGATTTGTTAAATGCATACTTTGCAAAATCGATCATATCATCATAGATCTTATTTGCCACTTTTTCCGGAATCCCATTGGCAATACAGCCCGGCACATGCTCTGCTTCATTTCCATAAACGAAATTCTGGCGTTCCTGCTGCATGACAGCTGCCTTTTTCTTGGACATGGCACGGCGCACCAGATCCGCACGGCCCAGGGTATAACCTGCCAGCTTCTGCACGATCTGCATAACCTGCTCCTGGTACACGATACAGCCGTAAGTGGGTTCCAGAATAGATTCCAGCTCCGGGCAATCGTAAGTGATGCTGTCCGGATTATTTTTACCACGGATATACTGGGGAATGAAATCCATGGGACCCGGACGGTACAGGGAAATACCCGCGATAATATCTTCCAGACTCTGGGGCTTCAACTCCTTCATGAAGTTCTTCATGCCCGTACTTTCCAACTGGAACACACCGTCTGTCTTTCCCGTTCCCAGGGAATCCAGCACTGCTTTATCGTTATAATCAATCTCATCAATATTGATCTGTTTTCCGCTGCTCTGCTCTGCAAACCGTACGGCATTCTGGATCACAGTCAGCGTACGCAAACCAAGGAAATCCATTTTCAGAAGTCCCAGTTCTTCCAGCGTGGTCATGGTAAACTGCGTGGTGATAGAACCATCAGACGCTCTGGAAAGAGGTACATATTCATCCACCGCTTTCTGGCTGATGACAACGCCTGCCGCATGCATGGAGGTGTGTCTCGGCAGACCTTCCAGTCGTTTGGACATATCCACCAGCTCTTTTACCTGCTCGTTGCTCTCATAGAGATTCCGGAATTCCGGATTCATCTGAAGAGCTTTATCCAGCGTAATATTCAGCTCCTGGGGCACCATCTTGGCAATGGAATCCACAAATGCATAAGGCAGATCCATAACTCTTCCCACGTCTCTCAACACGCCGCGGGCTGCCAATGTACCGAAGGTAACGATCTGCGCCACCCGGTCTTTGCCGTATTTCCTGACAACATAATCGATAACTTCCTGACGCCGTTCAAAACAGAAATCCACATCAATATCGGGCATGGACACACGTTCCGGGTTCAGGAAACGTTCAAACAGCAGCTGATATTTTGCCGGATCAATGTTAGTGATTCCTAACGTATAAGAAACCAGACTTCCTGCTGCGGAACCACGGCCCGGACCCACGGCAATTCCATGATCTCTGGAATATTTAATGAAATCCCATACAATCAGGAAATAATCTACATACCCCATTTTCTGGATAATGGACAGCTCATAAGTCAGCTGATCCCGCAGATGTCCATCATCATTGGGATACCGTTCTGCGAAGCCATCCCAGCACATTTTGTTCAGGTATTCCCAGGAGGTATACCCATCCGGCACATCGTATTTCGGCAGCTTGGTCACACCGAACTCAATCTCCACATTACAGCGGTCTGCAATCTTCTGGGTATTTTCCAGGGCTTGCAGTGCATAGGGAAATAACTGCGCCATTTCCTCGGGAGATTTTACAAAATACTGTCCGCCCTCATAACGCATACGATCCTCATCCGCCAGACGTTTGCCGGTCTGCAGACAGAGAAGAATGTCATGAGGTTTCACATCCTCTGCATAGGTATAGTGCACGTCATTGGTCGCCACCAACTCGATATTCAGTTCCCGGCTCATGCGGAGAAGGGCCTGGTTGACCTGCTTCTGCTCCGGCAGGCCATGATCCTGCAGTTCCAGGAAGAAGTTTCCTTTTCCGAAAATATCCTCATATTCCCGGGCAGATTTGCAGGCTTCCTCATACATGCCGCGGAGCACATTTCTCTGCACTTCACCTGCCAGGCAGGCACTGGTTGCAATAATGCCTTTATGATATTTCCGAAGCACTTCCTTATCCACACGAGGCTTATAATAGAAACCTTCCGTGAATCCGATGGAAACAATCTTCATCAGGTTCTGATAACCTTCGTTATTTTCCGCCAGCAGCACCAGATGATGATAACGGTCATCTCCGCCGCCTGCTTCTTTATCAAAACGGGAGCCGGGCGCCACGTAGACCTCGCAACCCAGAATCGGCTTGATTCCCTGCGCTCTTGCCTCCCGGTAAAAATCAATGACACCGTACATGACGCCATGGTCTGTGATGGCGGCACTGTTCATGCCCAGTTCCTTCACCCGCGCCACATACTCTTTTATCTTATTGGAGCCGTCCAGCAGACTGTACTCCGTGTGTACATGCAGATGTACAAAATTCATGTTCTCTGTCCCTCGTTCAGTAGAATCTCTCGTAAGAGTTTTTTCTATACAAAAAGGCGCAGCAACCCGTTCAGGATCGTTGCGCCCGATTCATTCGTTTTTCAATTAACCGTTGATCATGAAGGATAACAGTTTGTCGATATCCTCTTTCTCATATGCGATGATCTCCAGCTCCGGAATCTCGCCGTTGGAGAAAATATTTGCAAGGGATACATACTGACACAGTTTGGATTTCAGGTTCAGTCTGTCTCCTTCTCCTGTTACTAACTCTACTCTACCTTTACAGCTGTCTACTACGTCAAAGAATTTGTTTACGTCTTTGATATTCTGTACTTTCATGCTCTTAATCTCCTTTCTACTTCTTCGTCTCTCATTATACTCAAGACTTCGCGGGATTGCAAGCAGTTTTTTTACGAATGCATTTCTCGGAAATCTCGATTTTTCCTTCTTTTAAAAGGTGTCCCACTGCACGTTTAAATGCGTTCTTACTCATGGACATCTCCCGGCTGATCACCTCCGGCGTTGCCTTGTCCGTGAACGGAAGCACACCGGCAAATTCATCAATGACTTTCATGACCTGTTCCGCATCTTTTTCGATCTGCAGATAGGTCTTTTCACGAAGACTTAAGTCCAGTTTTCCGTCCTCTTTCACTCTGGTGACACGGGTCTCTACCACATCGCCGATCTTCGCCTGTCCGAAAAATTCCCGTTTTGGAATCAGTCCGGAATACTGATCATCCACGGCCACGAAAGCGCCAAAGTTCTCACTGATCTCATAGATCGTACCTTTTACCCGGTCATCTTTCTCATACGGGCTTTCCTTGGAAAGATACTCATATACATTCATGGTGGCGCACAGACGGCTGCTCTTGTCTGTATAAAGGCCTACCAGCACTTCGTCTCCTGCCTTTACTTTTCTGGTCTGCTGCTTAAACGGAAGGAACAGGTCCTTCTCCAGTCCCCAGTCCAGAAATGCACCAATCTTCGTCACTTCTTTTACCTGTAATCTTGCCACTTCTCCCAGGTGGATCTTCGGCTCTGCGGTAGTGGCAATCAGGCGGTCCTTGGAATCCTTATATAAGAATACTTCCAGTTCGTCTCCGGTCTGTGCTCCTTCCGGCACCTGTTTTGCTGGAAGCAGTACTCTCTCTTCCGGTGCTTCCGGCGCTGCCAGATATACGCCAAAATCCACTTTTTTTACAATTGTCAAGGGCTGTGTCTTTCCTAACTGCATCTCTTTCTCCTATCGAAATTCTATTACCGCATAGGGCTTTTCGTTCTGATCCCCCAGGACCACTGTCACTCCGTCCGGACTCACCTTCACACCCGGATAAATCACATCTCCGAGCACTGCAGACTTCTTATATTCCGCCCGCATCTGATGAATCTCAAAATCTTCCGGCAGATACTCCGCTGCCATCTGTACATACTGTCCGTTATTCACATGGTGATTCACGTCCAGATGGTAAATATGAATGGGGAAGGATTCTTTCTTCTCCAGTTCCTCCGGAATCTGAATATGGTCATCCTCATACTCCATGTCAAGCTTTGGCTCCAGGGTGTATGCTCCTGCCACATCCTCTTCCAGCCTGCAGGGACGCATCCGCACGGTATCCATATAGACCCACAGCGTATCCGCCCAGGCCACCACTTCTCCCTGCCCGTCCAGCATTCGGAAATTTCTTCTTCCGGTTATCTTTGAAAATTCATAAGGCCAGGTCTCCACATGAATGCGCTCGGTCATCTCCGGGTAACGCCGGATCACGATCTTCCAGGAGCTTAACACCCACATCCGGTTCCTGCTCTCCAGAAATGCTGCTCCCACTCCCAGATCTTCTGAGTGAAAACTGCTGCAGTCCTGAAAGTAATTCAGTACCGCGTTGAGCGTCATCTTCCGGTTCTGATCTACCTCCGATACTCTTACTCTGCTGTCATATCCGTACATGTGTCTTCCTCCACGGCCCGTTCCTACACGTTTCTCTGATCGTATTTATTATACCGACAAACCTGGAAAAAAGCCACCCCTTCTTTCATTTCTTATAACAAACAGATTTCCTGGCAAAAGGAAAGAGCCATTCGAATTTTTATTTTTCGAATGGCTCCTCACCTGTCAATCTGAAGTTTCACCTTTTATAATCTCCTTCCAAGATTATTCTTTTAGACTTTTGTGATTACCGTCCCATTGGACTGTACCTCGTCTTTCTGAGATTTTGTATCTCTTTCTTGTTGGTGATTTTATATTACAATATCTCTCCAGATTTGTCAATAGTTTTCTATCAATATTTTTATTATTTTATAATTGTCTGATTATTCAGACTTTTCATCCATAAATTTCATAGAACCGATGATGGAATTCTCCGCCATATTGGCAACCGCCTCATCCGTATAGAATGCCGTATGCGGGCTTACCAGCACGTTGGAATAGGATCTTAAGATCGCAAGCTTCGGATTGTGAAGGGGTTCGCCCATGCGGTCAAAGTAGTAAAGACCGCTCTCATGCTCTACTACGTCCAGTCCTGCGAATCCGACTTTGCCGCTCTCGATTCCGTCAATGAGGGCATCTGTGTCAATCAGCGCACCGCGGGCACAGTTGATGATGACCACATCCTGCTTCATTTTCGCAATGGCTGCTGCGTCGATCATATGGTAATTATCGTCGGTGGCCGGTGCATGAAGGGTAATCACGTCAGATTCCCGGAGAAGGGTATCCAGATCCGTATACTCCGCATACTGTTTGGTCTCCTCATTTTCGTAAATATCATAAGCCAGCATTTTGCAGCCGAATCCGGACAAGTGGCGGATGACGGTACGGCCGATTCTTCCTGTTCCGATAATACCGACAGTGCAGTCCGGAAGTTCTCTTCCCAGTTTTCCTTTCAGGGTGTAATCCTGGATGTTAGCGCGCTCCATAATGTGCGGCATTTTTCTTAAGCCCATGAGCATCATCATGATAGTGTAGTCTGCCACGCTGTTGGGAGAGTAGCTGATATTGATCACGCCCATGCCCAGGCTCTTCGCGCATTCCACATCAATATGATCGTAGCCGATGGTTCTGGTGGCAATGCATTTCACGCCCATTTCATGCAATTTCTCAATCATGGGGCGGTCAAATACGGTGGTAATGATATTTACCACTTCATAGCCGCGCGCCAGTTCCAGGTTCTCCATGCACGGTGTTTCTGTCGTATAATCATACTCCACCTCATATTTCTTACAGAATTTTTCAAAGCAGGGGAATTCATCGAACATTCTCATGCTGTACACAAACATCTTCATTTTCTTGTCCTCCTTGTATGTCATGGCACTTTATTTCTGTGCCTGAATCTTCTCATTTAATTCTGTCAGATACATCCAGCGCTCCATCTTCTCGTCAAGCTCCGCCTGTACCTTTTCCTTCTCTTCTGTCAGCTCCGCCAGACGGCTGTACTGGCTGGCATGGGCCGCCATCTCCGCATCCAGATCCTCGATTTTCTGTTCCAGGGCTGCGATGTCATCGTCAATGGTCTCGAATTCACGCTGCTCTTTATAGGTAAATTTCAGTTTCTTTTCGCCCTTATCCCAGGTGGCTTTCTTCTTGCTGCCTGCTGCCTCTGTGCCGGACGCATGTCTGGTGCCGGAAGATTTTTCTTCCGGAGCGCCTCCATTTTCCCGGTTCTTCGCCTCCAGATAATCGGTATATCCGCCCTCATACTGGTGGAAATGTCCGTTTCCATCGAATGCAAAAATCCGGTCTGCCACATTATCCAGGAAATAACGGTCATGGGATACGAGAATCACAATACCGATGAAGGAATTCAGGTAATCCTCCAGAATGGTCAATGTCGGTATATCCAGCTCGTTGGTTACCTCATCCATGACCAGCACGTTCGGTCCCTGCTGCAGCACGCCCAGCAGATAGAGCCGCCGCTTCTCACCTCCGGAAAGCTTTCCAATGGGCGCATACTGCATATCCGGTGTAAAGAGAAATCGTTCCAGCATCTGGGACGCCGTAATCCGTCCGTCCCTGGTGGGAATGTATTCCGCTATATCCTTCACATAATCAATGACTCTCTGATTTTCATCCATCTGAGGGATCTCCTGGGCGAAATATCCCAGCTTGATGGTCTCGCCAAACTCCACATCCCCCTCGTCCGGCGGAATCTGTCCGGCAATCATTTTCAGCAGGGTGGACTTGCCGCAACCGTTGGATCCCACAAATGCCACCGTCTGATTTTTCAGGAAAATATAGTCAAAATCCTC
>CAVCTH010000011.1:0-15293 GCA_963604695.1 Clostridiales bacterium
CTTCGTAGCACTAAGGTCAACTGTTCCGGTATAGACACTATCAGTTAATGTTTTTTCCTCTCCGGCAATATAAAACTTACTTCCCGCCTCTACCGTTACCTTAATATCTACAGATGAAGTGGAACTTCCAGAGGGAAGAGAAAGATAATAGTTATAAACCGTGGAATCATCCCATTCTTCACCCTCATCAGTCTCACCTCCTTCTACCGTTATTGCCTGATATGATACGGTTGCTCCAGAAGCAGTTGCTTCCAGTTTGAAGACACTCGTGTCCTCAGTCGTAGTCTGAGTTGTTGCTGCGTTAGCAGTCACAGCCATGCCCATGATCATCACAAAGGATAATAACAGGGCAAAGATTTTTTTGAACTTTTTCATTTAAAGTTTCTCGCTTTCTTGATTGAAATTGTTTGCTGGTTCCATATTCAGTTGTCCTTTTTGCTTAGCCTCCCTTCCAAAGCATCGCCAGTTCCCCTTTCTTTTGTATTTGCCGGAATTGTATGAGGTTCCGACAGTCTCCTATCTAAATCAACCTTATAAGCCCGTCTGGTTGATTCATACCATATAACATTAATTACTCTGCCCGGATTGCTTCATTCGGGCTGATCCGCATGGCGTTCAGTGCCGGTGCCAGTGCGGAGAGCAATGCCACCACACCTGCGAACAGGACACCGCCTGCTGCCAGCCACAGCGGAATAATACTCTTCACCTGCATCGTCTGGAAGAGTACCGGAATCAGTCTTGCCATCACGAAGCTTAAGAGCAGTCCGCCGATACCGCCCAGAATACCGACCAGCAGCGCTTCTGTCAGGAACATCATGGCAATGTCCTTCAAGTCCGTTCCAAGGACTTTCAGCACGCCCACCTCTCTGGTTCGTTCATTGATGGACATCATCATGGTGTTGGCGATGCCGATGCCGGATACGATCATGGCGATGAGGCCGATGGCTCCCAGCATTCCCTGAATCTGACGGGACTGGGTACGCACCGTCTCCAGCATGTCATTTAAGGAATAGGTGGAAAAGCCTGCGTCCCGGATGGTCTGCGCGATCTCCTGTACCTTTCCTACGTCATGTACCTTGACCCACACCGTATCATAGGTCTTCCCTTTGGCTTTCTCTGCTGCCTTCTCCCGGTCACTCTCAGTTCCGGATCCGGAGCTGCTGCCTGTGGAAGATGACCTCTGCTGCTGTGCCGCTGCAGATGGATTTGCCTCGATCCATTCCCCCAGACGTTCCCGGTCAAGGAAACCGGAGGTAGAAAAGGTATAGTTCAGCGTGGAGCATAAGCCCGTCACGTTCAGCCGGTAGAGGCTGCCGCTCTGGACGGCCCTGCCGTCATCCCCTGCTTCCTGCTCATTGGAGAGAGCGGAGTAGTCGAAGGTCAGTCGGATATTTCCGCCCATGGGATCCACATAGGGATTCCCATCCTCGTCCACGGCATCTGCCCAGTTCTGGTTCGGATCTGCGAAGGATGCTGCGATATCATCCGTCAGCATGACTTCCGGTTTGAACCGAAGCCCCTCCCCCGGCATGGTTCCTTCCTCAGGAGTGAGAAGGAACTGATCTGCTGTGGTCAGGTCAAGGCCATAGAGCTTCACCATGGAGATGTATTTTCCGCTTTTCAAGTATGCCGTCGCCTGTACTACCGGAGTCACAGCTTCTACGCCGTCCAGCTTCTTCATGGAGTCTACGGCTTTATCATTCAGCAATGCCTGTGCCCCCCGCTCGTCAGTGGATGGGGTCACATCGATCTTCGTCAGGCTTCCCATGGACTGGATGGTCTCTTCATAGGATTTTTCATATCCGATGCCGACCGAGATCAGGACGATGATGCACATGACGCCGATGGCCATGGACAGTGCGGTAAGCACCGTCCTGGCCTTTCTCCGGGACAGGTTAATGACACCGAACCGGAAGAAGTCCTGAAACCTCATAGTCACTCTTCTCCTTTACTGCTGTCAGCCTGTGTTGCCCCGCTGTCTGCATTCTCTGCCTCGTCTGTCTCGTTCCAGTCCGGATCCTCATCTGCATGTTCGGAGGCCGTTTCTGCATCTTTTGCTTTCTTTTTCTTATACAAGAAGTAGCCTGCCACACCTGCCGCAATGAGGAGAAGCAGGATGAGAATCAGAATCCAGAACGGAAAACCGCTCTTCTTCTCGGTCTCTACTTCCTCGGATACGGTCTCTACGGCCTGTACCACATCCACCGGGAGGTCTACATACTGGGTATAGAGTTCTCCATCACTGTCTTCATAGCTGACGAGCAGAGTACCGTTAAAGCTTCCGCTCTTAGCCGTCTGCACTTCGATGTCTGCCGCCAGGCTTCCTGCCGGAAGGACATCTCCGCCGTAATAGGTCTCTGCCATGCTGATGCCGTCCATGGCTGTGATGGACAGGTTATAGGCTTTGGTGCGCCCCTTGTTGATGATATTCAGGCTTACGGAGAACGGTTCATCGGTCTTAGGCGTGCCGTAGATCACCGGTGTATCCGCCATCACATTCATGGGCTGCTTGATGGGGATCATAATGTTCTGGCTCACAGCCCTGGTAGCCATGGCGGTATTTGCGTAGTTATTGGTCACCGTAATGGTGGTGGAGCCTACCGGAGCCCCTGCGGGTACCGTCACACGGAAGGTCGCCTCACCGGTCTGTCCGGGCTTCAGGACACCCAGGTATGCAGTATCACTGCTGCCGGTGGTCAGGTTCAATGCCGTCGGATCTGCGATGGCGATACTGGCTGCCGTATCCACGATGGTTCTCTCCGTGGAATTATTGATGAAGGTCATACGGATAACGCCCTCGTCACCTGCAGACAGGTAATCGGTCTTCTCCAGATGTTCCAGTTCTCCTGTGCCGGAGCTTACCAGATATTTGGATGAGATATAGTAAGCTGTGGTATCTTCGTCGCTCAGCTGTACTTTACTCCAGGTCTGGTCGTCGTTCTGCTCCAGACGGACCATCTGAGTATTGGCCGGAACGGTCTTGTAGATCTCCGCCTTGGTGCTCATGCCCTTGCGGACATTGACCTTGGCTGTGGTGGTCACAATCTCCTGCGGTTCTTCCTGTTCCTCTTCATTTTTTTTCTTCACCTTCCAGAGGGTCCAGTTCTTCATGGTAGCAACCGGTGCCATCTGGCTTAAGTCTTCATAGCCGTCCTGCACATAGATGTAGGCGGTGAAGGTACATTCACCGGTGATTCCGTTCTCTTCGTAACTCGCACGGAAGGTGACCGGTTTGTTGCCGGTGGTGGCATAGGGAGAGGTCACAAAGGTGTAGGTAAAGTTCTGGGTGTCCCCGGTCTCCATGTCATTTAATGCAATTCCATAGGCCAGCTTGTCCACTACGAAGGGAAATTCATCCAGTGATCCGGAGATGACCGGAGATACCGTGATGTTGGACAGGTGGCCGCCTTTATTTACCAGCGGTACGGTAAGGGTAATGCTCTGTCCCGGAGAAGTGACCGGGGAGGAGTTGACCGCACCGTCGGTATAGCCGCCAATCTCCAGCACGCCGATGTTGCTGACCACACCGGAGAGTTCTCCGTCACCGACGACCGTTACGTACTCGCTTAAGGTGAAGGTCACATCCTCGGTGATGTCTGTGCCGTTGGCAGCATCCTTTCTCCATACGGTAGCATTGACCGTGAAGTTCATGGGGTAGACGCCCTTCTTGGCAAATTCGGAAATACGGAATTTGTACCACACTTCTGCGGTGCTGTTGTAAGACATATCATCGAGATGTCTGGTGTAGCTGGCATCAATGATGTCAAATGGCCAGGAAGTGGTTGCCGTACTCTGGCTGGTGCCTGATCCGGAGCTGGAACTGGAACTGGATGATCCGCCGCTGCCGGAAATATTGGGTTTGATGGTGATATTTCGGAGGGTGTAGTTCTCACTGGGGAGATACTCTCTGTTCACTGCAATGGGAAGTACCACTTCCACTACGTCTCCCGGAACGCCCTTGGGGGACTGTGCGCCCACATCCATCAGCACCAGTGCATTGGCATTGCTGGGAGTGATGGTAACGCTGGTGTTGGGTTTCTCATTGACAGTATCATTGCTGCTATTGTCATCACCGGAGGTACTCTTATCTGTCGATGTATCCGCCTGCAGTGCGGTACCGTCAGATGCCTGCGCTGCCGCTGCCACCGGTGTTTCCGCGGGAACGGTGTCCGTCTGCACGGACGCAGATGCTGCTTCTTCTGCCACAGCTGCTGCCTCTTCTGTCTGTACGACAGTGGTGCTTTCCGCTGCCGGGGCAGCCTCCCCTCCCGGCTGTACTTCCTGGGTCTCTGCTACCGGGGCAGCTTCTGCTGCGTCTGCCGGGAGAGAGACCGAAGTGGTCAGGACCATGGCTGCAAATGCCAGCGTCAGTCCTTTTTTCCAGATGCTATTCTTCATATCACTTTTCCTCCTGATATCACCGATTCTTCGGTCCGGATGATGCCATCCTGTATATGAATCTCCCTTCCGGCATAACGTCTCATGTCGGGGTCGTGAGATACTAAGATAAATGTGGTGTTCCGTTCTTTGAATATTTTCTTCAGAAGTCCCATGACTTCCTCCCCTGTCTTTGTATCCAGGTTACCGGTGGGCTCATCGGCAAAGACGATCTCCGGGGCGGTGATGATGGCCCGCGCGATGCCCACCCGCTGCTGCTGTCCGCCGGACAGCTCGGAGGGCTTATGTTCCGCGTGCTCAGCAAGTCCTACCTGCTTAAGCACCTTCATGGCCTCCTTTTCCCGTTCCTTCTTCGGCATACCCCGGAGAGCCAGCGGCATGGCCACATTTTCCAGTGCGGAATACTGCGGCAGAAGGTTATAGGACTGGAAAACGAATCCGATATGTTCCCTCCGGAAGCGGATGCGCTGTCCTTCACTCATCTTTTCGATATGCTTGCCGCGGATCATGATCTCGCCTGACGTGGGAGGTTCCAGACCTGCCAGCAGGTTCAGGAGCGTGGATTTACCGGAACCGCTCCGCCCATAGATGAGCACCCAGTCTCCTTTGTTGACGGAGAAGCTGACTCCGTCCACGGCATGGACGGTATTTTCACCGACCTGATATTCTTTTTTTGCATTTTTGATTTTCATAATCACTGGCATTCCTGTGCTCTCCTGCTCTGTCTTCCGGGCGGCATGGTGTAGCGCCTGTCCTCCCCGGTAAGTCCGAATTTTATTTTTACCCTGTTTAATTTCCTCGTCCATGCTTCTCCCACGGCCCACAGTACCAGAAAGGTACAGACGCCATGGCTTAAGTCAAAGAAGAAGCTCGACAGGTAGACAGCCCCGATGGTCTTCCAGTTGATGGGGCTGATATAGCCGATCAGGTAGAAGAGGTTCATGAACCATCCGTACCCGAAGCCGGTGGCCAGTCCGAAGAGGCAGAGCCTTAAAGGCGCCCGTCGGGTAATGCTTCTGGCGTAGGCAAGAAGGTCACCGCGTTTTGTATTTTCCGGAAAAATCCGGTCCCAGACGGGGTCTTTGAATACATTTTCCCGAACCGGTCCTGCCGCCTGTATCTTCCCAAATGCTCCCGCATTCTGCAGGAGTCCTGCGATAAATCCGATCATACCCCAGGAAAACATCTGCCATGGGGTCCAGGGTCCCTGCCCGAAGATGAAGTTGCTGACAAATCCGGTCAGTGCCCCGGTCAGGAATCCGCTCTCCGGTCCGAAGACCACGCCTGTCATGATGACGATGGCACTGACCGGTTTAAAATTCGGAAGCGGCACGATGGCAAATACTGTCCTGCCGACTACGCCGATGGCTGCCATCACTGCGATGGGCACCATGTCCCTTGCCTGGGGCTTTCTTCCGAAGATCAGGAAGAAGGGGACGAAGGACACGACCAGGAAAAACAGTGCCAGTGCCACATCGGAGTTCATGATTACGATGTCCACCCATGTCCGCTCATCACCGAATCGCAGAGGCGGGCGGTAATGCTGGAATACCATGTAGGCTGCCAGAAGAAGCGGCATGGCCGTGATCAGGAACCAGGCTGCATGTCTGGTTCTTTCATTTGCAAAGAGTCCCTGCATGCGGCTATCACCTCCTCACAGGTAATGGCATCCGGAAAATAATTTCCGGCGATACGGTTGGCATCCGTCGTATAGAACTGATTTCCTGCGAAAAAACGGTGAGGCTCATCCTCAGAATGCACCGTGCCGTCAAATAACATGGCACACCGGTCTGCGTAGGCTGCTGTAAAATCCAGATCGTGGGTCACCAGGAGAATGGAGATTCCCTGGCTGCACAAATTTTTCAGATGCCGTCCCAGTTGTTCCTTTGTCCAGGCATCCATGCCCTTGGTAGGTTCGTCCATAAGGAGCACTTTTTTCTGTCCGAGCAAAAGCCTGGCCGCCGCCAGTCTCTGGGTTTCCCCTCCGGACAGGTCATAGGTGTTCCTTTGTCCAGGCATCCATGCCCTTGGTGGGTTCATCCATAAGGAGTACTTTCTTCTGTCCGAGCAGCAGCTTCGCCGCCGCCAGTCTCTGGGTCTCCCCACCGGACAGGTCATAGGGATGTCTCTTTAAGAATCCTGTGAGTTCCATCTGTTCTGCCATGTCAAGTGCCCGTGCTTCGTCGCCGCCAGCACCATCCATGAGTTCTTCCATCACCGTATCCCTGACAAACATGGACTGTGTATTCTGCGGAAGATACCCTGTTGGTTCTTTTTCCACATACTTTACATTTCCTCTCCACGGCTTTCTGATGCCGCTTAAGATCTTTAAGAGTGTCGTCTTTCCTGCTCCGTTTCCTCCCAGAAGACAGAGCAGTTCGCCTTTATAGAGGGTCAGTGACAAGCCTCTGAGTACCTCTTCTGCAGTTCCATTCTCCTTCTGATAGGAGAACCAGATTTCTTTTGCCTGGAGAACCGCCGCTCTTTTTTTCTTCTGTGTGTCTGCGGTTTTCGCTGCCGACATCTTCTGTACTCCCAGAAGCTGATGCATGAGATTCCTGCCCTCACCGGCCCGCAGAGGAAGGGGAATGCTCAAGAGCTGCGCCGCCCTTGTGGGAACGTTCGTCCGTTCTCCGCCTTCTGCCTTCCTCAGCTCCCCGAAGATCCGGGCTGCAGATGGCAGTCCCGGATACATCCGGTTATTTTTCCCGGCGCCGGTCAGGTACTCCACGATCTCTCCCGGAGGACCTTCCCTGATAATCATTCCGTCTTCCATGACTGCCACCTGAGTGGCTTCCGGGAAGACTTTCTCCAGACGGTGTTCTGTCAGGAGGATGCCGACGCCCAACTCACTATGTACCCGTTGGATCATGGAGAGGAAATTATCCGCTGCCAATGGATCCAGCATGGAGGTGGGCTCGTCTAAGATCAGAAGACCCGGATTCATGGCCAGCGTGGATGCCAGGTTCAGAAGCTGCTTCTGTCCGCCGGACAGTTCGCTCGTCTTCTTCCGATACCAGGTGGAGATTCCGAAGAATGATGCCATCTCGGCTACTCTTCTTCTGATCACCTGTGTGGGCAGTCCCATATTTTCCAGTCCGAATGCCAGCTCGTGCCACACGTAATCGGTGACAATCTGGTTATCCGGATTCTGCTGGACGAATCCGATGGAGGAGGCACTTTCTTCCGCAGTCAGATCGTGAATGGATCTGCCGCGATAGTACACGGTTCCTTCTCTGGCTCCTGCAGGGGTAAGTTCCCGCTTCGCCTGACGGAGAAGTGTTGTCTTGCCGCAGCCCGATGGGCCGCAGAGCACCGTATAGGCACCTTCTTCTATAGTAAGGGAGACCTCGTCAAGCGCCCGCCGGTCAGCTTCCGGCCATGCAAAGCTTATGCTGTCATACTGTAAGAGCGCCATCTGACTGCCTCCTTCTTCTCAAGTAATACCGGCAGGAAATAAAGTAAGACCAGAATGGCTCCCTGCCAGAGATTTCCCATGCCCTCCGCCAGTGTGCGGATGCGGGGATAGAATTCCACATATCCAAATCCAAATACCCGGAACAGGATGGCTGCCGCTGTAAGCGCCGCGATCAGTCCTAAGCATCTGGCATCCCGGCTGTCGAACCGGAACAGGTGATAGGTGGTTCTCTTTTTTTGTCCAAAGCCCCTCGCTTTCATGGAGTCGGCTGTCTGTACTGCATTTTCCATACTCCAGGTCAGGAGGACCGATAAGTTCCGCACTGCTGCCGCCATACGCTGAGTCAGGCGGTTCTCTTCCCCGTGAAGGGTGCCCTGCACCTGCCGGATCTCTTCTGCCATGGTCTTCAGCTGCGGGACCAGCCGCAGGGTCAGCGTAATCAGAAGCGCTGCCGCCGGGGCGAGCTGCCCGAAGAGAAAGAGGAACTTGTCACTGGTAATGACTTCCTGATAGCAGGCAAACCACAGAACCACCGCTGCCAGCTGACAGGCGGATACTGCACCGTATCCGATTGCCTCCAGCGTAATCCACTGATCGAACAACATGAACAGCATGGTCACGCCCCGATGGTTAAAAAGCGGGTTTGCGATGATGATCACCGCCATCATGGGAAGCAGGAACCTCAGCGTTCCAAGTAGGCTTTTCCATCCTTTCAGGCAGACCAGAAAGGCCGCCGCCCCAAGTAATGACAGGGGTGATAACACCGGATGCATACAGGCCAGCGTCATACCGACTGCTGCTGCAAAATAAGTAAAGGAGACTGTGGGGTGCAGCCCCTGAAAATAGCCCTTTATCATTCGTGTGTCTCCGTCCAGTCGTCGCCCATCCAGTCCTGACCCAGGTCTTTTCCAAGATCACAGGTGTAATTCCACTCGATGACATCGCCATTTTTCACTACGTACTGTCCGCTTCCGTAGTTCGGATACCAGCCGTTCACACAGTACATCCAGCCGGACCACCGGCCGCCGTCGAATTCGTAGAGGTTGTTGATACCCTGTACGTACTGGGAACCGTTACTTCCCTTGTACTGCATCTGTAATTTGTATGTATCACGGACGTCACAGAGGATATCAAAGACGGTGTCGCCGTCTTCAAATGCGACTTTCGTGGTATCCAGGATGCATCCACTCTCCGGCACAATGCCTGCCCATTTGGCTTCCTTTGCCATTCCGATGTTCACGGCTGTGTCACACCGGATGCTGATGGTAACGGTATTTTTATTAGTCTGATTGTTCTTGTCATTATTCTGATCAGAGGAATCCTTGGAACTGTTCCCGTTATTATTTCCGTTATTCTTCTGATCGGAACTGTTATTGCTGTCAGACTTCTGATCGGATTTATCCGTGGTCTTCGTATTTTTCTTCGTGGTTTTGCTGTCGGACTTCTGACTGTCCGTGTCATCGGAAGTGTCCGCTACGTTATTGACCATCTGAAGAGCGTTGGCCTGCTCATCGGAATCTTCCGTGTCATCCGTACTCTCTGTGTCCGCGGCTTCTGTATCCTGCTTCTTCTTTGCTTTCTTCGCTTCATCCGCCTGCTGCTGCGCGGCCTTCAGCTGCGCCTTTGCTTCGTCCCGGTCCAGCAGTTCCCCGTCGGCATAATAGTCGATATCCATCCCCGCAGCTGCCGCTGCTGATTTATCTGCTCCGCAGCCTCCGGTGCCAATCAGTGCTGCTGCCAGCATGAGCACCATAGCCGTCTTCTTCAGCCATTTTCTTCTCATTCTGCTTCCCTTTCCTCAAAACAGGCACTAAAAAAGGTAGCAAAAAGTTCCCTCTTACGGGCATCTTCTGCTACCTGATAGTGTTCTTCATGCGTAAACATGACGCTTATCACGTCTTCTATCCTCTTCCGACGAACCAGTGCACCCCGACTGTAACGGTACCACATTTCATGTGCCGGAATCCCGCCAGCTCGTGCTTTCTTATTTCTTAACTGGTATCTGTCCTTGATTTTCTGTTATCTGCTATAGGCGAAGCCTATTTTTTTCCTTCAGAATATGTTTGTGATATTTCTAACAAGAACTATAGCCGTATTGATTCTATTTGTCAACTACTTTATGCAAACTCCACAATTTTTACTGAGATATTCCATTTTGGAAGTTGCTTTTCACGAATATTTCAACTAAAATAATGTCAAATTTTTACAAGAAAACAACAAGTTACCGGTTTCAGGTTCTGCTCACCACGGCACAGGATGTCGGGTCTGCAGCTAAGATGGAATCCAGTGAAAATCTGGGGCTGTCGTGCAACTGTATACGTGCAGTTCTGTTTCATATCCATTGCGAATGATCTTTCGTGAGAAGGGAAACAGAACGTTACTGCGTAAGCCAGGATACATGCCTGAAGCTGCTGCCACTTACAACACGCAATTGGAAATGGCGAGGTGATTTATTTCTTATGCAGAAAAATCATCTCTCTTATTCGTTTCCTCTGTGCAGGTGACAAGCAGTACGGTAAGTTGCAGGTATGATTTTCCCAATCAGAACCCAGACTCCTTTGCAGACGGAACGAATATCCAATTGCAAAGGAGTTTTTGTTATGTTGTACACCTCAAAACACGTTTCCAATCTGCCTGTCACCCCATCTTCTTCACTGGGAAGATATGACGCGAAAAACATGATTACCGCCCATGTGACCATTCCGGGCGGTATCCGGCGTATCCTGCCGGATGCGTTCTCACGCCAGGTAAAGATCCGCTCCGTCGGTTTTCCGGAATCCCTTCAGGTGATTATGCCAAGGGCATTTTCCGCCTGTACGAAGCTTCAGGAGCTTAACCTCCCTTCCCGGATCCGGCGTGTGGAAAACGAGGCTTTTTCCGAATGTGCGGCACTTCATACCGTCCGGATACCGGATTCTTTAAGTGAGCTCGGCTATGGTGCGTTTCAGGATAACCGCAGACTCCAAAGAGTCGCGTTTGCAGATGGAAGCGGTCTTCAGAAGATTCCGGAAAAGGCATTTTATAATGCGCAGTCCCTGCAGCAGATCTCCCTTCCGGAGGGCATTCAATCCGTAGATGAGCAGGCTTTTGCACGGTGTAAATCGCTGAGCAGCATTTACCTGCCGGAAGGAATCACCGTCATCCGGCGGAAAGCCTTTCATTTTGCAGGCCTTACGGAACTGACTCTTCCGGAATCCCTGGAAACGCTGGAGACATCGGCCTTCCACCGCTGTGCTTATCTGAATTATGTGAAGATTCCGTCCGGCGTCCGCTATATTGGCGAGCAGGCATTCAGCGGCTGTGACCGGATGAAGATCCTGGAGATCGACCATGATCCGGACTATCTGGGCGAGCACATTGCGAATCGTTCCACGGTCATCCGCTGCCGGAAGGGTTCTGCCGTGGACGCCTGGTGCCGGGAACATGGTTATCAGACTGAGTACCTATAAGGAGAATGGAAAAATCATGAAGATTACAATGAATTTTTCTTTATCTTATGATGATATGATCCGTTTTTCTTCCGCAGAGGACCTGCAGAATTTTTACAGAAATGCCGGGTGTGACGGTCTGGAAGTCATGCCCATGGAGCCTGATACGAAGCATCTGGTTCTGCCGGACATGACAATCGGCGTCCATCTGTGCTGTCCCAGCGACTGGATGAGCATGGACCGTGAGCAGTTTCTTACCCACTACCGGCAGAATCTTGAGACTGCCCGCACGCTTGGCGCAGAATATGTGGTTTTCCATGTGACGCAGGTCTCGCCCCGGGAAAGTTTTACCTATGTGCCGGAGCACACGGATGAGGAGGTCATCCTCGCCACCGCTGACCTGGTCAATGAGCTGCTCAGAGATCAGGAGCCTTCGTTCTGGTTCCTCATGGAAAATCTGTGGTGGCCGGGGCTGAATTTTCAGAATCCGGAGATGACTTATCTTCTATTGGAAAGCGTTCATTATGATAAGAAGGGTCTGATGCTGGATACGGGACATTTTCTGCATACCAACCATAAGCTCCGGACGCAGGAGGAAGCACTCTCCTGCCTGCACCAGATGCTGGATGCGCATGAGGCGTATTTCCATCATGACGGAACTGGTGCGGACGAAGAAGATTTTCTGTCATGGATTCACGGCATTCACCTGCAGCAGTCCCTGACCGGAGCCTATGTGGAGGACTGGCTCACACGCCCCCATGTACTGTCCGACGATCCCATGGAACAGATGAACCAGCTGTTCACCCATATTTTCGCCATCGACAAGCACCAGCCTTTCACCGCCCCCGGCGTCCGGGAACTGGTGGAACGGATCCGGCCGGAGTATGTGACGCTGGAATATATTACCGAGAACCGGGAACAGCTGGCGGAATATCTCAGGCAGGGCATGGTGGCGTTAAAAGGTTAAAAATCTTTGTTAAACCATTGACGAAATACCAATAGCTGTTATAATGAAAATTAAGTAAATAATAGCGAAGTAGAATCTTACGCGTTAAGTGCCCGTGGATGGGGAGTTGCCACGGGACGAAAAGCGAAAAGCTTACGGTGTCTGATTCGCACCCGTTGCTACATATGAGTATACATCTCAGATGTGGTGCCTGAAAGATATTATTTATGAGTCACTTATCATTCAGCGAAGGACTGATTCCTTCACCCCTGCATTTCATCTATGGAGGTGTATTTTTATGCAGATCTCAAAAGAAGCGCTGGATCTTAAATACCAGCTGCAGGAACTGTGCAAAGTACAGAATTTATGTATCTGTGGATTATTCATTGCACTGTATGTGGTACTGTCACTTTTCAACATCCCGATCTCTTCTATTATTGAGGTCCGTATCGGATTCCTGGCATTTATTGCTGCCGGTATGATGGGCGGCCCGGTGATGGGCTTCACGGTTGGATTCCTTGGCGACATGCTGAACTGCTTTGTCAGAGGATTTTCCTATTTTCCGGGATTCTCCTTAAGCTATGCCCTGGTCGGCGCCCTTTGCGGACTGATCCTGTATCGTTCCAAGATCACAAAGCTCCGCGCTGTTGCCTGTGCACTGGTGGAATTCGTTATCAGCATTACGCTGACATCCACCTGGCTGTATCTCATGTACGGCACACCGCTGCAGGTGCTCTTAACCACCAGAATTATTAAATGTACCATGAACTTCTTTGTAAATATCGTCATCATCTATGTATTTCTGGAAGCATTCCAGAAAGTGGTACGCGTGGCATTACCGGCCCGCAGATAATTTACTTTGAACTCCCAAAAAGCCGCCATCCATCTGGCATCTACTGCCAGCGGATGACGGCTCTTTTGATTCATTGGGTTCTTATTCTTCTCTTCTTTCCATCCGGTCACGGAGCGCATCCATATCGTCGAGGATTCCCTGCCGTCCTTCCCGGAACAAAAGTCCTTTATTGTATTTATAATAGCGGTCGCAGCCATTTTCACTGATGAACCAGGAGCTGTAAGGATTAATGGTAAGCTCTGTGACGAAGACGACTAGTTCCTGTCCTTCTCCAAAGGCAGTCTCGCAGAAATCAAAGGCGCACTCCAGATTTTCCGCAGCCTCGTCCACCATCTGCTCTCGCCTGCTCACCTGGGCTTCAAAATCCGCCCGGATAGCTTCGTCAAGCTCTCCCTCCAGCGCTTTCTTCGCTTTCAGCTGCTCATAAACTTCGGTCACCTGCTCATCCACCGCCTGTACCTGGGAGAAAATCTCGCCCAGACGACTGATGAGCAGACCAACCACACTGAGCCGCTCGTCGAAAGCGGCGAATTTGAGTTTCTCGATGGCAGACGGTTTCCAGACACCTTTTAAAATACCATCAATCTGGTAATCGGTCTTGTATTTCGCATAGAGGTCCAGATAAGCCGCAAAATCTTTGGCAATCCGGCCATGCTGGAGATACTGTCCTACCACTTCCTGATCCACCGGAATGTCCAGCGCCTCGTAGACCTGCAGGATTTCGGAAAGATCCTGCCATCCTCTGGCCGTCACAAACCGTTTGCCGTCTACCGTCGTCTCGATCTGATAGAAATTGTCCGGCTTAATGTCCAGATAGGAAATGATGGCTCCGTGGATCTTCTGCTCATAGGCAAATTCTTTCCATACCTGATAATCCGCCTCAATCTCGATCTTCTTCACACGGTCCAGGGTCACAATGTCGAACTCCCGGACGGATTTATTATACTCCGGCGGATTGCCCGCTGCCACGATGATCCATCCCTCCGGCACCTGCTGGTTTCCAAAGGTCTTGCACTGCAGGAACTGGAGCATGGTGGGCGCCAGCGTCTCGGACACGCAGTTGATCTCATCGATAAAGAGAATGCCCTCCTGCTGCCCGGTCTCCTCCATTTTCTCATAGACTGCAGAAATGATCTCACTCATGGTATATTCCGTCACGGAATGCTTCTTTCCCTGATATTCTTTTTCCTTAATAAAAGGAAGTCCGATGGCACTCTGACGGGTGTGATGGGTGATGGTATAAGAAAGTAATGGCAGTCCGCACTCTTCGGCTACCTGCTCCATAATCTGGGTCTTGCCGATACCGGGAGGTCCCATGAGCAGCACCGGACGCTGGCGGATCACCGGAATCCGGTATTTTCCGTCTGCGCCCCGCAGGTGGTACGCCTCAATGGTATGCTTAATTTCTTCTTTTGCTCGCTTGATATTCATAAGTCTTCTTCGTCCAGCATCAGGCGGATGGCCCAAGGCGGAACACTTACCTCCTTATAATCTTCCCGGAACAGAATGAACGCCACATCATAGGGCGGCCGTTTCCGCGGGAAGGTTCCCTTTCCATCTGTAAAATACAGTAACCCCTTGAGATTCCGGAATTCTCCCTGTTCCATCAGCTCCTGCACATAGGAAAATGCGGGCCGGAAGTCCGTGCCTCCGTCGCCGTACAGCTGGAGATGTTCCATATAGTCTTTCAGTTCTTCCCCGGTGGTGATGAGCTGGTCAGCCCGCACCGCATCATCGCACTGGAGAATCCGGATATGGACTTTCTTAAAGAAGCTCTCCGTCTCCGCCAGAATGTGATAGGTTTCCTCCAGAAACTTTTTCACCAGCTCTCCGCTGCAGGACATGGATGTGTCGATGACAATGACAAATTCCTCGATTTTATGGGTTTCTTTCCACTCCTGGGGTTCAATGAGGGGCATATTGCCGTACATCCGGAGCCCATAGCTGTAAAAGACATAATCAAAGGAATCCGGGTCAATCTGCATCTCTTCTTTTAAGACTGCAAATTTCTTCAGGAAGGTCCGGTAATCGTACCGTTCCCGGTTCTCCACCGCCAGTTCATCGGACAACTCTCCATCCTCCAAACCCGCCTCTCTTCCGATGGAAAGCTCCGTCTGCATCCGGTCACTGACATCTTTCCAGTGCTTTTTCAGCCGCGCCATCATAGGTGACGGCGGCTTCGGCCCTTCCTCCTCCGGCGGGGCCGGCCAGTACCTATGGTCGTCAATACAGAATTCCTGGATCATGCGC
>CAVCTH010000011.1:15551-25949 GCA_963604695.1 Clostridiales bacterium
ACCCGGTTCACCAGCATGGGATTTTTCCGATACAAATCCGCCAGATAATGAGGTTCATATGCAATTTTCAGTCCGTCCGTGCCGATGCGCGGAATCTCCGTGGTAATCTCCCAGGCCAAACTTGACAATGCCACATCCAGATACCGCATATTGATATAGAGGGCATTTCTGGAGCTCTCCAGGATTTTCCTGCAGATATTTTCAAACCCGGCCTCAATTTCATATGCCATGGCTTTCGCCTTTCTGTCTACAGTTCAAATGTTTTCTTTCGTCTGCCGCTGTGCCGCCTGCGGTAATCCATAAGGAAGCTTCCCACTTCCGCCGCACCCCGCTCTGCCGCATATTTGGCAGCGAATGCAGCCAGTTCTTCATTCAGAAGTCCCTGTTCTTCCATTAATGCGAGAAGATCCGGGTCTTCTTTCGCGACAGCACGCTTCACCAGTTCTTTTCCATGTTCCGCCAGGAATTCCCGGTACTGTGCCGCCGCCTCTTCCGTGAGGCTTAATGGATAGGTCAGCCGGTTCAATGCCAGCTGCACACAGGTATCCGGCAGCTCGTTGGCCACCGCATAGGGAAATAATTTGTCATATCCACCCAGATCCAGCTTCCGCTCCGGGAAACACTGGCGGTATTTATATCCGGAACCATGCCAGTGGGTATCGATAATCCGGGCCGGGGTATTTTCCACCGACTCTTCGTAATATTCCGGAAAGGTCAACGTCAATGTCGTACCATCCGTAAAATAAAGGGACGCTTCCAGTTCCTGTGTAAACTCAGAAAGGACGTTGTAAACGACTTTATTTTCCCAGGGTACATTCCGGAAGGTCAGACGATTGAGGCCTTTGCACCACATAAAGGCGCCGCCCTCGATGTCTTCCAGCTCGCCCTGCACATGAAGGGTCATCAGTTTCCGGCAGAAATAAAAGGCGTAAGCGCCGATCTTCTTCAGATGTCCCGGAAGATAAACTTCCGTTAATCTTTCTCCCCGCAGTTCCTGTTCTTCTCCCGGCAGCTGTTCTTCTTCATGAAGCACGGTCTCCTGCATCTCGTACTTGTCCCACCGGTCTCCCGGATCGGACGACGAGCAGGCATAGGGAGCCAGCTCCGTTACCGGACGTCCGTTTAACTCGTCCGGAATCACCAGCGTCTGCTCATATCCATAGCAGCGGAGAATACAGATTCCGGTCTTCGTCTCCGCATATTTCACTCTCAGATACATTTCTTACTCCTCATCCAGCAGTCCCCGGATTTCCCTGTAAAAATCAATGGCAATCAAAAACAGGGCGGAATACCGGAGAGACCGGGGATCATAACCGGTCCGCTCATAAATGCGTTTTAATTTGTACTGCAGTGTGTTTTTATGCATATGAAGCTCCTCGGAAGCCGTTGTGATGGAGCCCTCCGTCTCATAGAGCACTTCCAGCACGCCGATGGCCTCTGCCAGTTCTTCATGACGATAATTAGGAAACAGTTTCTGCACGTATTCCTTTTTGGACAGATCGGAAATCTCGTCCGTGAAAATTTCCAGATTGATTTCATTATAAAAGAGCATATCATTTCCATGGGAACGCATACAGGCCTGCAGTGCCTTGTATGCTTTTGTATAGGAAATATGCGTCATGGTATACAGTCTGCAGCGGTCGTCGATGCCGATGGCGAGGCTGACGCCGGGCTGCTTTTCCGCAGCTTCTTTGAGATTTTCCGCCAGATGCTCCAGCTCCCGGTCTGCGCGGTTAGCCACTCCGCAGATCAGGCAGGAAGAAGATTTTAAATACACACTGTCCCGGTCCAGACGCTTCAGAAGATTTTTGATCCGGTTCTCTGCGGATTCCACGATCCGCATTTCATCCAGGGAATCGCTGTGACAGTCCGATACCTGGACGGCGATGACCATGATCCGTCTGGGCAGCGTAATGTCAATGTGCATCCGCTTTCCACGATCCACAAAATTTTTGTTAATCATGACCGTATCGCTTAACAGCCATTCGCTTAGGAACCGGTTCCTCAGATTCTCATCCATGTCTTTCTGTTCTTTGACAGACAGCTCCTGCATGAGAATCTCCGTCATTTTCCGGGTGATCTGGCCATACTTTGCCACTTCCTGCACCGGACCCGTGATTCCCACCACGCCGATGACCTCGCCGCCGATGGTAATGGGGTAATTGACGCCTTCCAGGCTTCCCTCGTAGACGTCCTCCGGCCGGATGACCAGTTCCTCCAGATTCTGCTCAATGATTTTCCGGGCGCCCTCATGAATCTGTCCCACACGTTCCTGATCCGTGCTGGCGATGATGATGCCGTGCTCGTTCATCATATTGACACTCTGGTCAATGACCGTATTTAATTCTTTGACAATGTTCTCGGCATTTTTCCTTGACAGCCGCATATATTTTTCTCACTTCCTGTATTTTCCCGCTCTGGCGGTTACGGTTCCAGAACCTCCGCCTGCGCTGCATGCTCTGCGTAAAGCTTCTGAATTCCTTTGTATTCTCCCAGTCCTTTGAGCGCGCAGGATACTTCATATCCTTCTGCTTCCAGAAGACTCTTCCAGGAATCTTCCTCCTCGCCTGCCATATCGTTCATGGCATGGTCGCCTGCTACGACCATGAAAGGAGCCAGACGCACTTTTTTCGCATCGGATGCCTTCAAAAGACGCAGCATGGAATCGAAGGTCGGATAGGCCTCCACCGTTCCCACATGGACATTTCCATATCCAAGATCCTTGCACATATAGTCGAGGGCGGCATAGACCGGATTAATATGGTGCTCCGTTCCGTGGCCCATCAGTACCAGGGCTTCCTGTTCCCCGAGATCCTGATGTTCCTCCATCACAGCTGCAATGGCCTGACGGAAATCCTCCTCACCGGACAGCAGGGCTTCTCCCACGCGGATGCTGTCAAAGCGATCTGCGAATGAACGGATTTCCTCCATCATCTGATCATTCTCGATTCCTTTGATTACATGGGTGGGCTGTACGGTTACTTCCGTGATGCCGTCTGCCAGCATCCGTTCCATGGCTTCTTTTACGGTATCAATGTACACCTGATCCCGCTCCTTCAGCTTCCGGATGATCATCCGGCTGGTCCATGCCCGGTACAACTGATGATCCGGACATGCTTTTGCAAGTTCCTGCTCAATGACATCTATGGTTTTCTCTCTTGTCTCATTTACACTGGTGCCGAAGCTGACTACCAGTAATCCTTTTTTCATATGGTTCATGAATTTCCTTTCCTGCAGTTACCCATTTTTTCATACATGTCTGTTCCTATTTTATATGGAGAGGCAAAAAGATGCAACACCCGTTTTGCACGCATAAAAAATGAGAAGAAACCGGGGTTCCGATCTCTTCCCATCTTTCACATTCTTTGCCTGAATGCAAGCATTCGCAGAACACAGTTTTGCATGGCTCTGAATAGTTACAAAGTCTTCAGATCTACTTTGTAGCTCTCGCCGCCCTGGCCGTCTACGGTGTAGTAAGCAGCCTGCTCATTTGCATTCACATAGATCTTCAGCTCGGAAGCTTCCAGACCCTGTGCTTTTACTGCAGCCTTTACTGCAGACTGGATATCAGCAACTGCAACGCTTAATCCGTTCATCTCTACGCATACGCTGGTCTTGCAGGTTTTTCTTGTGGTAGTCTTTGCAGCGGTCTTAGCAGCAGCCTTTACAGCTGCGGTCTCTTTCTTTACTTCCTCTACAACTTTCTCCTGTGCCTTTACTGCAGTAGCCTTTGCCTCAGCAGCTGCTTCTTTTACTGCTTTCACTGCAGCAGTCTTGGTGTGTTTCGCCGGTCTTGCCATATTTCATTTCCTCCTCATAACATTTTATGCCAATATATCTCTTATGTAAGTCCTTGAATTGTGTCAAGAGTTATTATAGGAAGGAAAATCCATTTTGTCAACTTTCCCTCCGGTTTTTTCTATACTGGAGCGGCGTGCATCCCATCTTTCGACGAAAAATCCGGGCATAATAGCCGGGGTTGGCGAATCCACACCTTCCCGCGATGCCGGTGACGTCAAGATCCGTATGCCGTAATAATTCCAGGCTCCGTTCCACCCGGTAATCCAGAAGATAGTCAAATAAGGACTCTTTCATGTAACGTTTGAACAGGCGGCAGCTCTCGCTTTTGCAGAGATGGATCTGCTCCGCCAGTTCTTCCAGCGTCACTTTCTCCGCAAAATGCTGCTGCATATATTCCATGAGGGTCCGGATGCGTTCAATATCCCTGCCATTTTCCGCAGGCTCTTCCGGGCAGTCCGCGTGCTCATAAATCCGAAGCCAGATCTCCATCAGTGCAATCTGCATCCGCAGTTCCCGGCTGTCCGGTCCTTCGTCCCGCAGGTGATGGATCTCTTCGATCCGTTCCAGAATCTCCCGCTGCCATGGGATTTCCGGTGTGAAATGAATGGAGGACAGGGTCGGACTTTGCAGAATTCTTTCCATATATTTGCTCTGCATAAGGCTGGAGCCATATCCGTAGAGCAGCCGCGGATGAAAGGTGATGGATAGATAGCTGCAGTCTGCCGCTTCATAGTGCTTTCCGGAATGGAGTACATTGGTGTTGCAAAAAAGTCCCTCTCCCGCACGTAATACATATTCATTGTCATTGACCAGATAGGTCATATTTCCATCCAGTACAATGGTCAGTTCGATCTCCGGATGCCAATGCCAGGGGAACTCTCCCGTGTCAAACCAGGACAACCGCTCGTCACTGACCAGCACCGGAAAAGCATAACTGCCATGGGCTTTCAGTTCTTTCTGCGCTTCGTCAATCTTCAGTCGCATATATCTCAATATCCTTCACTTTTATGCAAATATACTTGTTGAATTGTCTCTTATTTCTCATTATATTGATATCAGAACCAAAGTCAACCAGAAAGGTTGCATTATGATAAGGGGGATTTTACTTATGGAATACACCATGCAGCAGTTACAGGACAAATTTGCAGAACTTTACGGCGCAGACGGCGAGCCGAAAGCTTATTTCGCACCGGGACGCGTGAATCTCATCGGAGAGCATACCGATTATAATGGCGGACATGTATTTCCCTGTGCGCTGACCATCGGAACCTATGGACTGATCCGTGCGCGCAAGGACCGCACCATCCGCTTCTACTCCATGAATTTTAACAGCATGGGCGTTGTCACCACTTCTCTTGACGATCTGGTACCGAGCAACGCAGCCGGATGGACCAACTATCCGAAGGGAGTGATGTGGACGTTTGAAAAGAGAGGCTACAAGCTCCCGGCAGGCGCTGATATTCTGATCTACGGCGACATTCCGGCGGGCAGCGGACTTTCTTCTTCCGCATCCCTGGAGGTGCTGACCGGACTCATGTTAAGAGATACCTTTGGATTCGATATTTCCATGGTGGATCTGGCGCTCATCGGACAGTATTCCGAAAATAATTTTAACGGAATGAACTGTGGTATCATGGATCAGTTCGCATCCGCCATGGGTAAAAAGGACTGCGCCATTTTCCTGGATACCAACACTCTGCACTATGAGTATGCGCCGGTGAAACTGCCGGATGCCCGCATCGTCATCACCAACAGTAAGGTAAAACATAGCCTGGTATCTTCCGCTTACAATGACCGCAGACGGGAAAGCGAGACTGCTCTCAAAGACCTGCAAACCGTTGTGGATATTCAGACACTGGGTGATCTGACCGAGGAACAGTTTGAAAAATACAAAGACGCCATCAAAGATCCTATCTGCCGGAAACGTGCAAAACATGCCGTTTATGAGAACCAGAGAACCATCCATGCAGTGGAAGCGCTGAAAGCCAACGACATTGAAAAATTCGGCAAGCTCATCAATGAATCCCACGTTTCCCTGCGTGACGACTATGAAACTTCCTGTGAGGAGACCGATATTCTCGCAGAACTGGCATGGCAGATTCCGGGTGTGTACGGTTCCCGTATTACCGGAGGCGGATTCGGCGGCTGCACCGTCAGCATTGTGAAGACGGATGCGGTCGATACATTTATCGAAAAAGTGGGCAGCGCCTACAAGGAAAAGACCGGACATACGGCAGAATTTTATGTAGTAGATATCGGAGACGGCGCACACGCATTGAACTAACGGAGGCGAATCCAACATGACATTCAACGAACTCATTGCAGCACTGGTACAGTATGGGATCGACACCGGACTGACCCCTGCCTGCGAGAAAATCTATACCACAAACCTGCTCCTGGCCGTATTCCGGGAGGAGGATTATGAGGAACCGGCATCTATTCCGGAGCTTTCCCTGGAAGAGATTCTGGAAGGACTTTTAGACGAAGCATGCCACCGGGAACTGATTCCGGACAGCGTCACCTACCGGGATCTTTTCGACACCCGGCTTATGAACTGCCTCATGCCCCGCCCATCCCAGGTACAGGAAACATTCCGTAAGAAATACGCGGTTTCTCCGAAGGAAGCGACCGACTATTTCTATAAGCTTTCCCAGGACAGCAACTACATCCGCCGTTACCGGGTCTGCAAGGATCAGAAATGGAAAGTGCCCAGTGTCTACGGGAACATCGACATTACCATCAACCTGTCCAAGCCGGAAAAAGACCCGAAAGCCATCGCTGCTGCCGGAAAAGCCAAGGCAAGCGCTTATCCGAAATGCCAGCTCTGTATGGAAAATGAAGGTTATGCAGGCCGCGTCAACCACCCGGCCAGAGAGAACCACCGGATCATTCCGCTGACCATCAACAACAGTCAGTGGGGATTCCAGTATTCTCCGTATGTATATTATAATGAACATTGTATCGTCTTTAATGGACAGCATACCCCTATGAAGATCGACCGGGCCGCTTTCCGGAAATTGTTTGATTTTGTCAAACAGTTCCCCCATTATTTTCTGGGTTCCAATGCAGATCTGCCGATTGTAGGCGGCTCCATCTTAAGCCATGACCATTTCCAGGGCGGAAATTATACCTTCGCCATGGCAAAAGCACCTATTGAGATTCCGGTCACCATTCCGGGTTATGAAGATGTGGAAGCAGGCATCGTAAAATGGCCTCTGTCTGTGCTTCGAATCCGTCACAAAGATGAGAACCGGCTCATTGAACTGGCTACCCATGTACTGGACTGCTGGCGTGGATACACCGACGAGGATGCCTTTATCTTCGCCTGCACCAACGGGGAACCCCACAACACGATCACCCCTATCGCAAGAAAAGTGGGCGATACCTATGAACTGGATCTGACCCTCCGGAACAATATCACCACCGAGGAGCATCCGCTGGGTGTCTACCATCCCCACGCAAAACTTCATCATATTAAGAAGGAAAATATCGGCCTTATCGAAGTGATGGGTCTGGCCGTTCTTCCTTCCCGTCTGAATCAGGAGATGGCACTTTTAAAAGATGCCATTCTTGCAGGAAAAGATCTGAATGCAGACGAGACCCTTCAGAAGCACGCCGAGTGGGTGGCAGAATTCCTGCCCTCCTATCCGGAAATCAATGCGGAAAATATCGACGATATTCTCCGTCAGGAAATCGGAAAAGTCTTCGTACAGGTACTGGAAGACGCCGGTGTTTATAAATGCACACCAGAAGGACGGGAAGCATTCCTGAAGTTTGTACAGACGTTGTAATAAAAAATACTTGTCAAAACCCGAAAGATCAGATAATATGAAAAAAGGAACTGCACGACTGGCGGAAAGCAGACACAGTCTGTGGTAGGGCGACCTACAGGGAGTGCAGCAGATTTTTTGAAAAGCCGACCGCCTGGGCGCATTGCGGAACCGCTGTGCACTCAGGCGGTCTTCTGTGTTTATACACTCATTTATCAGAAAGAGAGGAACAAGAATGAAAGCTTTATCCCTGGAACAGGAACTGAAATCCAACGCATATCCCGGACGCGGAATCGTCATTGGACGTACCCCGGACGGTACGCATGCGGTCACCGCTTACTTTATCATGGGCCGCAGCACCAACAGCCGCAACCGTGTCTTCGTGGAGGACGGTGAAGGCATCCGCACCCAGGCCTTTGACCCTTCCAAGCTGACCGATCCGAGCCTCATTATCTATGCTCCGGTCCGCGTGCTTGGCAACAAGACCATTGTTACCAACGGTGATCAGACCGATACCATCTACGAGGGCATGGATCACCAGCTGACCTTTGAGCAGTCCTTACGTTCCCGCAAATTCGAGCCGGACGGACCGAACTACACGCCGAGAATTTCCGGTATTTTACATCTGGAAAATGGCTCTTACAACTATGCCATGTCCATCTTAAAGAGCAATGACGGCGATCCGGATTCCTGCCACCGCTACACCTTCGCTTATGAAAATCCGAAGGCAGGCCAGGGACATTTCATCCACACCTATATGCATGACGGTGATCCCCTTCCCAGCTTTGAAGGCGAGCCGAAACTGGTAGAGATGTCTGATGACATGGATGCATTCACCGAGATGCTCTGGAACAGTCTGAACGAGGACAACAAAGTATCCCTGTTCGTCCGCTACATTGACATTCAGACCGGCGCTTACGAAACCAACATCATCAATAAAAATAAATAATTCAGGAGGATACCAACATGAAAGAACTTCAGTTAAAATACGGCTGCAACCCGAACCAGAAACCGTCCCGCATCTTTATGGAAAATGGCGCCGACCTTCCGGTCACTGTCCTGAACGGACGCCCCGGCTACATTAACTTCCTGGATGCATTTAATGGCTGGCAGCTGGTCAGCGAGTTAAAAAAAGCCACCGGACTTCCGGCAGCTACTTCCTTCAAGCACGTATCCCCGGCAGGCGCAGCCGTTGGTCTTCCGCTGACGGACACCCTGGCTAAGATTTACTGGGTAGACGATCTGGGCGAGCTTTCCCCGCTGGCCTGCGCTTATGCAAGGGCAAGAGGCGCTGACCGTATGTCTTCCTTCGGTGATTTCATTGCCCTGTCAGATGTCTGCGATGCAGATACTGCAAAGCTCATCAAGCGCGAGGTTTCCGACGGCGTGATTGCCCCCGGATTTACCGGGGAGGCACTGGAGCTTCTGAAACAGAAGAAAAAAGGCAATTACAATGTCATCCAGATTGATCCGTCCTACGTACCGGATCCGCTGGAGAAAAAGCAGGTCTTCGGTATCACCTTTGAGCAGGGACGCAATGAGCTTGACGTCAACGGCGACCTTCTCTCCAACATCGTGACAAAGAATAAAGAGATTCCGGAAGAAGCTCTGATCGATATGAAGATCTCCCTCATCACCCTGAAATATACCCAGTCCAACTCCGTATGCTATGTCAAAGGCGGACAGGCCATCGGTATCGGCGCCGGACAGCAGTCCCGCGTCCACTGCACCAGACTGGCAGGCGGCAAGGCCGACAACTGGTTCCTCCGTCAGTCCCCGCAGGTGCTTGGCCTTCAGTTCGCAGACACCCTTGGCCGTGCCGAGCGCGATAATGCCATCGATGTTTACATGGGCGACGAGTACATGGACGTGCTGGCAGACGGTGCATGGGAGAAGATCTTCAAGGTAAAACCGGAAGTCTTCACTCGCGAGGACAAACGTGCATGGCTGGATCAGATGACCGACGTCACCCTGGGCTCCGATGCATTCTTCCCCTTTGCAGACAATATTGAGCGTGCTCACAAGAGCGGCGTCAAGTACATTGCTCAGCCGGGCGGAAGCGTCCGCGACGATCTGGTCATCGAGTGCTGTGACAAATACAATATGGTGATGGCATTTACCGGAATCCGATTATTCCATCACTAAGAAAATACGGATTCCATCCATTTTTCCTCAGCAGCCACCAACATGGGAAACGCTTTCATCAGCGTTTCCCATTCTTTAATAAACTTTTAATCGCAAAATCTCATTTCTGGTGTATAATCAAGACAACCATTTATTTTCAGATATATATCACAAAAAGGAGTCGCTTATGCCACTATTTCAGACCAAATCGAAAAAAAAGCAGCAGCCCGTCTTTACCCCGGAGCAACATCAGACACAGAGCAATACCTTTCAACAACCAATCCAGAAAGCCCAGAAGCCAAAGTCATTAAATAAGAAGGCAGTGAAGGCCGATCCGTTAGGCGCACTGACAGAGATTATCGAGGAGTTCGATGGCAGACTTACAGAAGCAGTCTCTCAGTTATGCACTTTAAATACTGTCATAGGAAAATTGGATGAGTTGATCGAAGATGACAAGACCATGCTTAAATCTGATAATCCGCAATTAGTTGCATCTGTCAGGGCAAATATCAGTTGTATTCAGGATGCACGAAGAGAACATCAAAAAGTTATGCATGATATATTAAAATCTCTATTAGAGGATGAGAAAACTTTTGTCAGTAAACGACTTCAGATTGACAAAGTCCTGAACGCGGATACCCATAATTCTGATGAAGCCAAAATCTCTGATGCGGATTGGACAGCATATGAAAAACAGCTGCAC
>CAVCTH010000012.1:0-24325 GCA_963604695.1 Clostridiales bacterium
GGTCGATAACCTGCGCCTCCCCGGCATCGGGAGTCTGTTATAATAGGCTCACGAGAATAATCAGGGGAGGCGTTTTTGCATGTATGAGATGCTGCGTAATTACGGCGAGTTTGTCCTGCTGGGAGGCTGGGGCATTCTGCTGGTACTGATGAGAAGAATCGTATTTGGAAAACTGTGCAGAGAATCGGTGACCGAGGGGAACGGGACAAGCCGGATGCGGAAAGCCATGACGTTAAAATTTGAGAAGAGCCATGAGGTACATGTGGAGATCATGGACATTCCCATTTTTGTGCAAAAATATTTCAGTCAGGAGCGGAGGCTGGGCGTCCGGTTATTCCGGTGGAAGAGGCTGCCGGAGCGGTGGACAGGTCTGATTGCAGGCGTTGGATTTCTGGAGGGAGCAGTCTTTCATTATTCAGGCTATGGAACCACATTCTGCGTGGACCGGTTCCTTATGGGAATTTCCGCGGCAGTCGTGGTGCGGATGGCAATTCTGTGGTTTGAGACGGACAGTCTGTGGGAGCAGGCGGTGATCGGATTCCAGGATTACATTGCCAATTCCCTGCAGCCAAGACAGCACCATGTCTATGAGACTTTTGAAGAACCGGCATCGGAAATACAGAAAGCAGAAGAAAAAACAGCAGAAGCATCCGCTGGAAAATCAGGACAGAAAAAAGAACCGGCCTTAAATCAGGAGGAAGAAAAACTATTTCAGGAGATGCTCACGGATTTTCTGGGATCATCCACCTGAAAAAGCGCAGAAGCGGGGACGGAAGGTTGATTTTTCCACCCTGAAATGCTAGAATGAACCTATATTATTGAGGGGGAACTCATAAAACAAAGGAGCGTATAGAAAAATGGCAAAAGTAACATTTGACTATTCAAAAGCAGCACCCTTTATCAACGAGGATGAACTGAAGCTGATGGAGGCACAGGTTGCCGCAGCAAAAAAACTTCTGGTAGACAGATCCGGAGCAGGAAATGATTTCCTTGGATGGATTGATCTTCCGGTAAACTATGATAAGGAAGAGTTTGCAAGAATTCAGCAGGCAGCAAAGAAGATTCAGGAAGATTCTGAGGTGCTGGTAGTCATCGGTATCGGCGGATCCTATCTGGGTGCCCGCGCAGCCATCGAATTTTTAAGACATAGCTTCTATAATATGGTATCCAAAGAGATCCGTAAGACTCCGGAGATCTATTTCGTAGGAAATAACATGTCTGCACGTTACATCAAAGGACTCATTGATGTCGTTGGAGATCGTGATTTCTCTGTAAACGTTATTTCCAAATCCGGTACCACTACAGAGCCGGCCATCGCATTCCGTGTATTCAAAGAGCTTCTGGAGAAGAAATACGGAAAAGAAGAGGCAGCTAAGAGAATTTACGCTACCACTGATAAAGCAAGAGGAGCACTGAAACATCTGGCAACCGCAGAAGGATATGAGACCTTCGTTGTTCCGGATGATATTGGAGGACGTTTCTCCGTACTGACCGCAGTAGGTCTTCTGCCCATCGCAGTCAGTGGCGCTGATATTACCAAACTGATGGAGGGTGCAGCAAGCGGACGCGAGAGCGCACTGAATGCTCCGTATGAGGAGAACGATGCTGTGAAATACGCAGCCATCCGTAACATCCTCTTCAGAAAAGGAAAAGCAACCGAGATTCTGGCAAACTACGAGCCGAGCCTTCACTCTGTATCTGAGTGGTGGAAACAGCTTTACGGCGAGTCCGAAGGAAAAGACCACAAGGGTCTGATGCCGGCATCCGTAGATCTGACCACAGATCTTCATTCTCTGGGACAGTTCATTCAGGACGGATCCAGAATCATGTTCGAGACCGTACTGGCTGTAGAGGAGAACGATCAGGGAATCGTTGTAAAGGAAGAGCCGGAAGATCTGGACGGCCTGAACTATCTGGCAGGCAAGAACATGGACTTCGTCAACAAGAGCGCTATGAACGGAACCATGCTTGCTCATACGGATGGACAGGTTCCGAACCTGATGGTGAAGATTCCGAGACAGGACGAGTTCTCTTTAGGACAGCTGTTCTACTTCTTCGAGTTTGCATGCGGTGTCAGCGGATATCTGCTGGGCGTAAATCCGTTCAACCAGCCGGGTGTTGAGAGCTACAAAACCAACATGTTTGCTCTGCTTGGAAAACCGGGTTATGAGGAAGAGCGCGAGAAGCTCATGAAGAGACTGTAAAAAGAAATGAACACTGGCAGCGGTGGGAAGACGGTTTCCTGCCGCTGTTTTTTCGTATGAGAAACAGAACAGAAAGGGAATCCGAAATGGAGCGTTACAAGATCTTATATGAAGATCAGGATCTTCTGGTCATTCACAAATATCCGGGGCTGGCGGTGCAGAGTGCCCGTTCCATGACGCCGGATCTCATGAGCATGCTCAGAAACCGGGCTTTGGAGCAGGGGGAAAAGCAGCCCTATCTTGGTTTGGTGAACCGCCTGGATCAGCCGGTGGAGGGAATTCTGCTGGTGGGAAAGAATGAACGGGCGGCAGCAGACTTAAGCCGTCAGGTCAGCGATCATACCCACATGGAAAAGTGGTATTTAGCCGTTGTCTGTGGAAAACTCCCGGAGAAACAGGGCCGTCTTGTGGATTACCTCCTGAAAGACGGGAAGACCAATATGTCCCGGGTGGTAAAGGAAGGGACGAAAGGAAGCAAGCGCAGCGAGCTGGAATATGAGGTCGTATGGGAGCAGGAGGAGAGAAGTCTGGTGCGTGTCCACCTGCTCACCGGGCGTCATCATCAGATCCGCGTCCAGCTGTCCCATGCAGGCGCGCCCATTGTGGGAGATACCAAATACGGGGAGAAAGCACCAGCAGGCATGGGGCGTGAGCAGCTTTGTCTCTGTGCATATCGGACTTCCTTTATTCATCCGCGGACGAAGAAGCGGATGGAGTTTCAGGTGGAGCCGGGATTTGCAGCTCAGCCCACAGCTCCTTAACGAAGAGAACCCCAAAAGGGCCGGTTACAAGACCGGAAGCGCCGAAGCATTCAAAGCCCAGAATGACGGAAATGAGAAACGAGATGGGAAGCATTCCCATGCCGTCCCCTAAGAGTTTGGGTTCCAGAATTTCTCTTGTGAGCCAGGTGACTCCATAGAGAAGGAGAAGCCACAGGGCGAGCTGCCAGTTCTTCTGCAGAAGGACGAGGGCGATCCAGGGAAGGAAGATGGTTCCCGTGCCAAAGACGGGAAGAGCATCCACGAATCCGGTGAGCACGGCCCACAATCCGGCGCCGGGAATCCGAAGGAGCCAGTATCCCACGGCACATTCCAGCGCAACGATGAACATAATCCGAACCTGGGCGTGAGCCCAGCTTTTTAAAGCCAGCGCCACCCGGTTACCGGCACGGCTGACCGGAGCGGCGAAGGGAAGTTTTCTTAAAAGCTCCCGGAAGGGAACCCAGTCCTTGGCAAAGAGAATGACGGAGATCACGTAGAGGAAAATCCCAAACAGCCAGGAGAAGATCGACGGCACCATAATGACCAGACGGCCGGACAGGGAAGCGGCGAGCCAGTCCAGCTCCTGATGAAGCATCCGCAGGGCATCCTGCCAGACCGGAAGAAGATCCAGGCAGGGTTTGTAGAGCAGCCACACAGCAAGGCCAAGCAATATAAGCGATACGAGGCTGGCGAGAAAGAGGCATCCGGCACTGAAAGGAAGCAGCCGCATGCGGATCTGCCGTCTGGCAGAGTTAAAACCTGCTACGGTCAGCCAGGCAAGAAAAAACGGAAGAGTCACAGGTAGCAGAAACTTGAGAATCATATAGACAGCTGCCAGGATACCGGCTTTTTGAAGATAAAGTTTGGTCTGTTTCTGCATGGATGATCTGCCTCCGTCAAAATTCGTTGGGATAGTATCAGTATCTGTGAATCGGCTGATCCTATGCTGGCTGATATTGACAAACTCTTCATTTCTTCTTACAATAAAAAATGCAAAATTGCAGGAAAACGGCTGCTGACGAGAAGGCGCGGCGGCTATGAAAAAGGAGATTGCAAAATTATGGCAAAAGACAAGAAATTAGTAGAAGGCATCACTTCCATGGACGTGGATTTCGCCCAGTGGTACACCGATGTCGTGAAGAAAGCAGAGCTGTGTGATTATACCAGCGTAAAGGGATGCATGGTAATCAAACCGGCCGGCTATGCGATCTGGGAAAACATCCAGAAAGAACTTGACCGCAGATTCAAAGAGACAGGGGTAGAGAATGTATATCTGCCGATGCTGATCCCGGAGAGCCTGCTTCAGAAAGAGAAAGATCATGTAGAAGGATTTGCTCCGGAGGTTGCATGGGTAACCCACGGCGGACTGGAGCCGCTGCAGGAGCGTATGTGTATCCGTCCGACTTCCGAGACTCTGTTCTGTGATTTCTATCAGAAAGAGGTTCATTCCTACAGAGATCTTCCGAAAGTATACAACCAGTGGTGCTCTGTTATGCGTTGGGAGAAGACCACCAGACCGTTCCTTCGTTCCAGAGAGTTCCTGTGGCAGGAAGGACATACCGCTCATGCAACTGCAGAAGAGGCAGAGGCAAGAACCATCCAGATGCTGAACACCTACGCAGATTTCTGTGAGCAGGTACTGGCAATTCCGGTTGTCAAAGGACAGAAGACCGACAAAGAGAAATTTGCAGGAGCCATTGCTACTTACACCATCGAGTCTCTGATGCACGATGGAAAAGCACTGCAGTCCGGTACCAGCCACAACTTCGGCGACGGATTTGCAAAAGCATTTGGCATTCAGTTTACCGATAAAGACAACCAGCTGAAGTATGTACATCAGACTTCCTGGGGTATGACCACCCGTATGATCGGTGCCATCATCATGGTGCATGGTGATGATTCCGGACTGGTTCTGCCGCCGCGGATTGCTCCGGTACAGACCATGATCGTTCCGGTTGCACAGCACAAAGAGGGCGTGCTTGACAAGGCTTATGAGTTAAGAGACAAACTGGCTCGTCAGTTCAAAGTAAAAGTAGATGATTCCGAGAAATCTCCGGGATGGAAATTCGCTGAGCAGGAGATCAAAGGTATCCCGACCCGTATCGAGATCGGACCGAAGGATATCGAGGCAAATCAGGCAGTCATCGTTCGTCGTGATACCAGAGAGAAGATCGTGGTATCTCTGGACGAGATCGAGACCAAGCTGGGTGAGGTTCTTGAGACCATGCAGCATGACATGCTGGAGAAAGCAAGAGCTCACAGAGATTCTCATACGTATGATGCAACCACTTACGAGGAGTTCGTGGACACCATCAACAACAAACCGGGCTTCGTAAGAGCAATGTGGTGTGGAGACCAGGCTTGCGAGGACAAGATCAAAGAAGATACCACCGCAACCAGCCGTTGTATGCCGTTCGAACAGCACAAGCTGTCCGACAAGTGCGTATGCTGCGGAAGACCTGCGAAAAAAATGGTATATTGGGGTAAAGCATATTAAATATGATTCAGATTGAGATTCCGGAAAAAGTCAACAGGATAATCGGCACACTGACCGCGGCAGGCTATGAAGCCTACGCCGTGGGCGGATGCGTCCGCGATGCACTTCTGGGAAGAGAACCTGCAGACTGGGATATTACAACTTCTGCGTCACCATATCAGGTGAAAGCACTGTTTGCCAGAACCATTGATACGGGAATCCAGCATGGAACCGTCACGGTCATGCTGGGAAAAGAGGGATTTGAGGTCACCACCTACCGGCTGGACGGGGAGTACGAAGACTGCCGCCATCCGAAGGAAGTGGTTTTTACCAAGAGCCTCTTAGAAGACCTGAAGCGCAGAGATTTTACCATCAATGCCATGGCTTACAACGAAGAGCGGGGACTGGTGGATGAGTTTGACGGAGTCGGAGATCTGAAACGAGGCATTATCCGCTGTGTAGGGGAAGCCAGAGAGCGGTTTCAGGAGGATGCGCTCCGCATGCTCCGGGCCGTGCGGTTTGCCGCGCAGCTGGGATTCGTGCTGGAGGAGCAGACCAAACAGGCCATCTGCGAACTGCGGGAAAATCTCCGGAAAGTCAGCGCCGAGCGGATTCAGACAGAGCTGGTGAAATTACTGGTGTCTCCCCATCCGGAACGACTGCTGGAAGCATGGGAGACCGGCATGACCGCCGTGGTGCTGCCGGAGTTCGACGCCTGCATGGCGTGTGAGCAGAACAATCCCCATCACATCTACTCCGTAGGGGAGCATACCATCAAAGCCATGGAAGAGGTGGAGGCGGACAAAGTGCTTCGTCTTACCATGCTGTTCCATGATTTTGGAAAGCCACAGGCGAAGACCACCGATGAGAAGGGCATTGATCATTTTCACGGACATCCGGCTATCAGTGAAGAACTGGCCGGAAAGATTCTGCGCCGTCTGAAGTTTGACAACGAGACCATCCGTCAGGTGAAGAAGCTGGTCAGCTGTCATGACGATCATCCGGCCAGAACACCGGCAGGGGTCCGAAGAGCCGTGAACCGGATTGGAACCGATCTGTTCCCTCTGTATCTCAAAGTGCAGCGGGCGGATATTATGGCACAAAATCCGGCAACCAGAGAGGAAAAGCTCACAAGGCTTTATGTGGTGACGGAACTGTATGAGCAGATTTTAAAAGAAAAGGACTGCGTGACCTTGAAGCAGCTGGCGGTTACCGGCCGCGACCTGATGATGGAAGGAATTCCGGCAGGCCCGGGACTGGGAGATGTGCTGGCGGCACTTCTTGATCTGGTCATTGAAGATCCGAAACGAAATGAGAAGACATGGCTTCTCGCAAAAGCAAAAGAGATTTACGAAGCGTCACGGGAATAATTTCCGGGCGCTTTTTCAGTGCTATTTTCTGTTTTCCACACATAAGATAGAAGGTACGAAGTGACTGGAGTGTGGGGGAAAGTCTATGAATGATCGCGATTTACAGGTACTGGAACAGTATCCGTTTACTGTCAGAGGAAGCTTTAGAGTCAGAGGCGCATTCCTGCTGGATACCAGCGAGGGCCGCAGACTGATCCGGGAATTTTCCGGAAGTCCGCAGAAGCTGGAGACTGAGCAGAAACTCCTCCTGTATCTCCGGGAGCAGGGGTATCTGGTGGACCGGATGGAGCCGGACCAGGAAGGGCGGCTTTCAAGTGTCTGGCGGGAATATGCTTCTTTTGTGGTGAAGGAAGCGCTGGAAGGAAGAGAATGTGATACCCGGAGTGAGAGCGAGATTATGAAGGCAGCGTCCCTACTGGGAAGCCTTCATCTGTCCATGAGAGAATGTATGGAACTTTCCGAAGAGGAACGCGTCCGAATGACCGGGCCGGATGCGGAGGATGAACTGCTGCGCCATAACCGGGAGTTGAAGAAGATTGACCGGTTTATCCGGAAGAAGACCCGGAAAAATGAATTTGAGACCGCGTATCTTGCCTGTTTTCCGGAGGTGCTGGAGGAGGCAGAGCGGATAGAACGGATGCTCCGGGACAGCGCATATGGGAAGCTCCGGCAGCAGGCCCTGGAGGAAGGACATTTCTGTCACGGGGAGTATACCCATCACAATATTCTGGTGAACGGCAGCCAGATGGCGGTCATTAATTTTGAAAAATGTTCCATCAATGTGCAGATCAATGACCTGTATCATTTTATGAGAAAAATTCTTGAAAAGCAGAATTATGATTTCCGGCTGGGGATCCGGATGCTCAAAGCTTATGAGGAGAAGAAGCCGCTTACCCCCGAAGAACGGGAGTATCTGGGCATCCGCATGGGGTATCCGGAAAAATTCTGGAAACTGGCTAATTATTATTACAATACCAACAAAGCGTGGATCCCTGGAAAGCATATGGAGAAGCTGGAGAAATTCCTCGCCCAGCGGGAAAAAAGAGTTTCCTTTTTCTGTGAGTTATTGTATAATAACCCTAATAAACCAAGAAAATCAGGGAGGTAATTGTACAAAATGGACTACAAGCAGATTTATGAGGAATGGCTGTCCAACCCGTATTTTGATGAGGCAACAAAAGAAGAATTAAGATCAATTAAGGATGACGATAAGGAGATTAAAGAGCGCTTTTATAAGGATCTGGAGTTCGGTACCGCCGGACTTCGTGGAGTCATCGGTGCAGGTATCAACCGTATGAATATTTACGTGGTACGCCGTGCAACCCAGGGTCTTGCTAATTACATTATCAAGCAGGGCGGACAGAATAAGGGCGTTGCCATTGCTTACGATTCCCGCCGGATGTCCCCGGAATTTGCTGAGGAAGCAGCACTGACACTGGCAGCGAATGGAATTAAAGCATATAAATTCGAATCTCTCCGCCCGACACCGGAGCTGTCCTTTGCAGTTCGTGAACTGCACTGCATCGCAGGTCTGAATATTACAGCCAGCCACAACCCGGCAGAGTACAATGGATACAAAGTATACTGGGAGGATGGCGCACAGTTTACACCGCCTCATGACAAAGGCGTTACCGCAGAGGTACTGGCAATTACCGATCTTTCTACGGTAAAGACCATCAGCCGCGAGGATGCTATTGCCGCAGGTAAATATGAGATTATCGGCAAAGAGATCGATGACAAATTTATCGCTCACGTAGAGGCACAGGTAGTCAACCAGGATGCCATCGACAAGATGCAGAAAGACATCCGCATTGTCTACACCCCGCTTCATGGTACCGGAAATATTCCGGCAAGAAGAGTATTAAAAGAGCTGGGATTTGAGAATGTATATGTAGTAAAAGAGCAGGAGCTTCCGGATGGAAACTTCCCGACTGTCAGCTATCCGAACCCGGAGTCTCCGGCGGCTTTTGAGCTGGGACTGAAACTGGCAAAAGAAGTGAATGCAGATCTGGTACTGGCAACAGACCCGGATGCAGACCGTCTCGGCGTTTATGTCAAAGACAGCAAATCCGGCGAGTATATTCCGCTGACCGGAAATATGTCCGGTTCCCTTCTGTGCGATTATGTATTAGGCCAGAAGCAGGCAGCAGGCAAGATCCCGGCAGACGGCGAAGTGGTAAAATCTATCGTAACCACTAATCTGGTAGATGCAGTTGCTGCAAATTATGGCTGCAAACTGGTAGAAGTACTGACCGGATTCAAATATATCGGCCAGCAGATCCTGAAAAATGAGGAGACCGGAAAAGGCACTTACCTCTTCGGAATGGAAGAGTCCTATGGCTGCCTGATCGGTACCTACGCAAGAGACAAGGATGCGATCTCCGCAGTGGCAGCGCTCTGCGAGGCAGCAGCTTATTATAAGATGAAAGGTATGACCCTGTGGGATGCCATGGTAGCCATGTATGAGAAATACGGCTACTACAAAGATGCTGTCAAATCCATCGAACTGAAAGGTATCGAAGGACTTGCGAAGATTCAGGAGATCCTGGAGACCTTAAGAAATAATACCCCGACCGAAATCGGCGGTTATCATGTGGTATCTGCTAGAGACTACAAACTGGATACGGTCAAAGACATGAAGACCGGTGAAGTACACCCGACCGGACTTCCGGCTTCCAATGTACTTTACTATGATCTGAATGACGGTGCATGGCTCTGTGTAAGACCGTCCGGTACCGAGCCGAAGATCAAATTCTACTATGGAATCAAGGGAACTTCCCTGGAGGATGCAGATCAGAAGAGTGCAGCGCTCGGAGAAGAAGTACTTGGAATGATCAACAAGATGCTGTAAGGACAAGCTTATGTATAATTACGAAGAACTTCTGGATGTGATTGCACAGCTTCGCAGCGAACATGGCTGCCCCTGGGACAAGGCCCAGACCCATGAGAGTCTGATTCCGTGCCTTCGCAACGAATGTGAAGAAGTCGTACAGGCAATTCAACAGCATGATGAGGAAAACCTGTGTGAAGAACTTGGAGATGTACTTCTCCAGGTTCTTCTTCATGCAAGGATTGCGGAAGAAGAAGGACAGTTTACCATGGCAGATGTGGTGAATGGTCTGGCAGAGAAAATGGTGCGTCGTCATCCTCATGTATTCGGGGATGAAGAGTATGGTTCTCCGGAGCAGAATCAGGCCCGCTGGGAGGAAATCAAGCGCCAGGAGAAGGAAGAGAAGAAGCGCCGGAAAATGGCTAAAAATCAAGGAAACCTGCTTGACAAACAATAGGAAAACAGGTATAACTATTGATACATGCTATAAAACAAGAAAAGATCCGAGGAGGAAATAAAGACATGAACAAAGCAGAGCTGATCGCAGCAGTTGCAGAGAACGCTGAGCTGACTAAAAAAGATGCAGAGAAAGCTGTTAAAGCATTTATCGACGTTGTTACAGACGAACTGAAGAAAGGTGAGAAAGTTCAGGTTGTTGGATTTGGTACTTTCGAAGTAGCTGAGAGAGCAGCAAGAGAGGGAAGAAACCCGCATACTGGCGAGCCGATGCCGATTGCAGCTTCCAAAGCTCCGAAATTCAAAGCTGGAAAAGCTTTAAAGGACGCTCTGAACTAAGGATAAGCGAATGAGATTAGATAAATTCCTGAAGGTTTCCCGCCTGATCAAGAGACGTACAGTTGCCAACGAAGCCTGTGATGCAGGCCGCGTGCTGGTGAATGGAAAATCTGCGAAGGCATCCCTGAATGTAAAAGAGGGCGATGTGATCGAGATTGAATTTGGTACGAGAACCGTGAAGGTGGAAGTACTGGACGTACAGGAAACGGTCAGGAAGGATGAAGCCAAAGAGCTTTATAAGTATTTATAAGGAATATTGAAGAAGACCTCCTAATATATTTTAAGAGAATATATGGGGAGGTCTTTTTATGGTAAAAATGGGAACTGCGGAAGAACGGCCTCAGAACCGGGGAGCGCATAAGCTGACGGTCATGAACCGGAGATCGGGAAGCATTACAGGGGTTTCGGATGTCATATCCTTTGATATATCGGAGGTTCTGCTGGAGACGGAGCTGGGCATGCTGCAGATCAAGGGAGCGGATCTTCATGTGAACCGACTGTCTCTGGAAAAAGGGGAGATTGACCTGGAGGGCCGGATTGACAGCTTTCAGTATTCAGAAGTCTCGGATTTTAAGAAGGGCGGCGAATCTTTACTGAATCGCCTGTTCCGATAAGATGGCAGCGGCGGGAATTATCAAAGAACTGCAGTTTTTTGGACTGGCAGTTCTCCGGGGAATTTTGATCATAATTTTATATGATCTGCTGCGGATTTTGAGACGGGTGTTTTCCCATGGCGTCTGGGCGGTGGCCATAGAGGATCTGTGCTACTGGCTGGCAGCGGCATTTCTGGTGTTTCAGCTCATTTACCGGGAAAATGACGGAGCGCTCCGGGGCTATGCCCTGTTTGCCGTGGGTGTGGGCATGGCAGCCTGGCATTGGTCGGTGAGCCAGTGGCTGGTGGAACATATTTCTGCGGTTCTCAACGTGATGTTGGGAGTGGTAAGAAAGCCAGTTGGGGTGGCTGTGGGAAAAACTTCCAGAGGAATCAGACAATGGGTGCGTTTCTTTAAAAAGAAATTGAAAAACAAAATGAAAGAGTTTATAATAATTCTATTCTCTTAGGGAGGAGGCGGAATATGGCAGCGAAAGCGAAGAGCAGAAGGATCCGTGAACGTCGGAAGCACCTGGGAGCCTGGGGCATTTTACTGATAGTCCTGTTTGTCTTTGGCGCCAGCACCGTAGCAGGGATCCGCCTGAAACAGAAGAATCTCACCTACCAGCAGCGTGAGGAAGCACTTCAGGAGTCTATCGACAAAGAGGAAGCACGAAGCCAGGAGATCGATGATCTGGAAGCTTATACCAAGACAAAGAAATACGTGGAAGACGTGGCTAAGGACAAGCTGGGACTTGTCTATGAGGATGAGATTATTTTTAAAGCTAAGAACAAATAAGTGGGAAAAAAGAGCAGCCTCTGCAGGAACCTGAAGCAAATCAGGAACCTGCAGGGGCTGTCTTCATGTCGAAAACTTTACTGGTCGAGCCACTTCCAAATGACAAAGATTTTCCGGGCGTATTTTCTATAATCCCTCTATCGCCGGAGCAGGACGGACAGGGAACCGTCTGCTGCTCCGAGAAAGAAAAAGAGGAGAGATGGGAAATGGAGTGGAGTAAATACGTATTGTCGCTGACGGTAGGAGGATGCCTCCTGATTTTGTTCGGAAAAAAGGGAGATGGCAGGGACAAATGGCTCCTGGGCGGAGGGGCCGGTGTGAGCCTGATGAGTATGGAGCTGGCGGTGGAATATATGCTGCAGAAGGCGGCGTGGGAGATGGCGCTCAGCATTATGAAGGGTGGAGCATTTTTCTCGGTTATTGTACTGCTTGGATATATGCTGGAATGGCTGCGGAGCAGAAGGGAAAAGCGGGACGACCGGGACACAGTGCATCCAGTGCGGCAGTGGATTGAAGATTATCAGGAAAGTTTTGCCCAGCTGTCCCGGAGTTTCTGTATGGTGCCCCAACCGGTAGATGGGCTGGACAGGGGAGAACGGCTGTTACAGAATCGGTTGACGGAAAACCGCATGGCGGCGGCCGGACAGATTCAGGAAATGAGCCGGATTCTGACCGGAGCCATGGAGCGGATCTATGGGACAAAAGAAGATCAGAGTCTGGAGCAGGAAATTGGGAAGCGGCTCCGCCTTATGGGCGTGCAGGTGGACAAGGTCTTTTTCTATGGCCCCAAAGGAAAGAAACAGCAGATTTATCTGATGATGCATACCCGGCGGAAAATCTGTGTGCCCGTCAAGAAAATTGCATCAGTGCTGTCGGAACTTCTGGAGTGTGAGCTGATGCCGGACCGGGACAGCCGCACCTTTGTAAGCCAGGAACGGATTACAGTGCTTTTTGTGGAGGCGGCGGCCTATAATGTGCTCTATGGCGTGCGGAAATCCACCCGGCAGGGGGAGGCTGTATCCGGGGATAATTTTGCCGTGTTCTGGGTGCCGGATGGAACTTTTTATGCGGGGCTTTCTGACGGAATGGGGTCGGGACTGCAGGCCTGCAGCCAGAGTGAAATGGTGCTGGATCTGCTGGAACAGTTTGTGGAAGCGGGATTTTCCAAGGAGACAGCCATCCGGATGATCAACTCTTCCATGGTGCTGCAGCCGGACAGTAAAATCTTTTCCACGGTGGATCTGGCGTCTATCGATCTCTATACCGGGGTGTGTGAGCTGCTGAAAATCGGGGCCTCCGCCAGTTTTCTCAAAAAAGAACACAGCGTGGAGTGTATCCGGGGAGGAACCCTGCCCGCCGGAATTTCCGGGCAGCTGTCCACGGAACCGTACCGGATCCGGATGTATGACGGCAATCTGTTATTTCTTGTAACGGACGGCGTACTGGCAGCCCTGCCCGCCGGGCAGGAGGAGGCATTATTAAAGGATATGATTCAGAAAATGCCGGTGGGAGCGCCCACGGAAATGGCCCAGCAGCTGTTGGAACAGGTGCAGGCTTACGGCGGAGGCGGGGATGATATGACCGTGCTGGTAGTGGGTATCTGGAAGCGTTGATGGAAAAGCGTTTGCAATTTTTCCGGGTATTTTATATAGTGGTAGTAGATTTTTTTGGAAAGGACAAAAGAAAACAGAATGCAGAACAAGGTGTTTTCTTATATAGACAGGCAGCAGATGCTGACACCTGGCATGGAGGTGCTGGTGGGATTCTCGGGAGGTGCGGATTCCACGGCGCTTCTGCTGCTTTTGAAGGAATATGGAGAGAAGCATGAGATTGGCGTGCGAGCGGTGCATGTGCATCACGGAATTCGTGGAGAGAGTGCAGACCGGGATCAGGCTTTTTGTGCGAAGTTCTGCCAGGAGAGAGGAATTCCTCTTCGGATGTACCGGAGAGATGTGCCAGCCTATGCGGCTGCTCATCATATGAGCCTGGAGGAAGCGGGACGGGAAGTAAGATATGAGATCTTTTCCCGGTGTCTGGAAGACGGCTTTGGAGAGCGGGTGGCGCTGGCCCATCATCAGAACGACCAGGCAGAAACCATGCTGTTCCGATTGAGCAGGGGAACCGGACTTCGGGGACTGTGCGGCATGGAACCGGTACGGCTTCCCTATATCCGGCCGCTGCTCTGCGTGACCAGGCAGGAAGTAACGGACTGGCTTACGTCCCGGCATATTTCCTGGGTGGAAGATGAGAGCAATCAGGAAACAGAGTATGCGCGGAACCGGATCCGGAAAACCATTCTGGCTCCCATGGAAGCGGCCTGGACGGGAACGGTGGCACGGCTTTCGGGGACGGCGGAACGGCTGAGGGAAACGGAAGAGTATCTGGAGTATGAGACGGATCGGGCATGGAACCGGTATGCCAGAGAGGTGTACGATGACTATGCCATTGATCTGCGGGCATTTAAGGAACTTCACCCTGCCATGCAGAAACTGGTGCTGCGGAAGGGCATGGAGCTGCTCACGGGAGGAAAAGACCTGGAAGCGGTCCATGTGGACCATCTGTTGCAGCTGGTTCACGGAAAGCGGGGAGGAAGAACCGATCTGCCGGGCCATGCCTACGGGCAGCTTGGCTATGACGCACTGTTTCTCCGGAAAAAGATTTCCGCGAAAACAGAAAATTTACCGGGAATCCCGGTAAAAATCGGCGAAAATGAATTTGCAGGACAGATCTTTTCCGCTGTCGTGGAAGAAGCCACGGAAAATGAGAAAATTCCCACAAAGCGCTATACGAAGTGGTTTGATTATGATAAAATCAAACAGGGTATGGTTCTGCGTAACAGAAAGCCGGGGGATTATCTGGCAAATGGAGCCGGTTCGCATAAAAAGCTCAAAGATTATTTCATTGATGAAAAGATTCCAAGAGAAGACCGGGATCGTATGATTCTGCTGGCAGATGGCAATCATATTATGTGGGCAGTGGGAATGCGGATCAGCGAGGAATATAAAGTAACGGAGCAGACCAGAAGAATTTTAAAAGTACAGATGAAAAATATGGAGGAATAAGCGATGGAAAAACATCATGTAGAAGTTATGCTGCAGGAGGATGTTGTGGATGCAAGAATCAAAGAGCTGGGTGAGCAGATCAGCCGTGACTATGCAGGAGAAAGTGTTCATCTGATCTGTATTTTAAAGGGAAGTGTTTATTTTACCTGTGAGCTGGCAAAAAGAATTACCGTGCCGGTGACCATGGATTTCATGCAGTGTTCCAGCTATGGAGCAGAGACCAAATCAAGCGGTATTGTCAAGATTGTCAAAGACCTGGACGAGCCGATCATTGACCGCAATGTGATTATTATCGAGGATATTATCGATTCCGGACGTACGTTAAGCCATCTGAAGAAACTGCTGGCGCAGAGAAGCCCGAAGTCTCTGAAGATTTGTACGCTGCTTGACAAACCGGACAGACGTGTTGTGGATGTTCCGGTAGAGTATGTGGGATTCCAGATTGAAGATAAATTTGTGGTAGGATATGGACTGGATTATGACCAGCAGTATCGTAACCTGCCGTATATCGGTGTGGTAGAGTTTGATTAACAACAGGAGGATAAGAAAAGTTTGAACAGACAATGGAAAGGCATCGGTTCCTATCTGGTGTTCTTTGCTCTGATCTGCCTGGTGCTGATGTTTTTCGAGGGACAGCTGAAGGAAAACAGCACCTATACGTACCAGCAGTTTGAGCATGCCATAGAAAATGGCGAGATTGAGAGTGCTACGATTACACCCAATCAGGAGACACCCACAGGAACAGTTGTGTATACTCTGAAAGATGGCACGGACAGAACGACCAATGTTCTGAATACGGAGACCACAGAGGAGCAGTTGACAGAAGCAGGAATTCCCTGCGACATTGCGGAGGTAAAAGGCCCGGGCTTCTTTGAGACCTACGGCATGTCGCTGATTATGTGCGGAATTCTGTTTTTCTTCGTGGTTATGACCATGGGAAAAAATGGCGGAGGCGGAAATGCGCGGATGCTGGACTTCGGAAGAAGCCATGCGCAGATGACTTCCGGCGGAGATACAAAGATTGGATTCCAGGACGTGGCAGGACTGGAAGAAGAGAAGGGAGAACTGGAAGAGATCGTGGATTTCTTAAGAAATCCGGGACGCTATACCCGTGTGGGAGCAAGAATTCCCAAGGGTGTTCTCTTGGTGGGCCCTCCAGGAACCGGTAAAACCCTGATTGCAAAGGCAGTGGCAGGAGAGGCGGGCGTTCCGTTCTTCAGCATCTCCGGTTCTGATTTTGTGGAAATGTTTGTCGGTGTGGGAGCTTCCCGTGTGCGTGACCTGTTCACCAACGCGAAGAAAAATGCACCCTGTATTGTATTTATCGATGAGATCGATGCGGTAGCCAGAAAACGAGGCACCGGCATGGGCGGCGGACATGATGAGAGAGAGCAGACGCTGAACCAGCTCCTGGTGGAGATGGACGGATTCGGTGTCAATGAAGGCATTATCGTCATGGCAGCTACCAACCGTGTGGATATTCTCGACCCGGCGATCTTACGTCCGGGACGTTTCGACCGGAAGATCGGTGTGGCCCGCCCGGATGTAAAGGGCAGAGAAGCCATTCTGAAAGTTCATGCGAAAAACAAACCCATGGGTGATGATGTGGATCTCCACCAGATTGCCCAGACAACCGCAGGATTTACCGGCGCAGATCTGGAAAACCTGTTAAATGAAGCAGCCATTGTGGCAGCAAAAGAGAACCGCGCTTATATGATGCAGGCAGACATTCAGAAAGCCTTCATCAAAGTGGGTATCGGCGCCGAGAAGAAGAGCCGCGTCATTTCCGATAAGGAAAAACGGATTACAGCTTACCATGAGGCAGGTCATGCAATTCTGTTCCATGTACTGCCGGATGTGGGACCGGTTTATACGGTGTCCATTATTCCGACGGGAGTGGGAGCAGCCGGTTATACCATGCCGCTTCCGGAACGGGACGACATGTTCAATACCAAGGGCAAGATGCTCCAGACCATTATTGTGGATCTGGGCGGCCGCGTGGCGGAGGAACTGGTCTTCGATGATATTACCACTGGAGCTTCCCAGGATATCAAGCAGGCAACTTCTCTTGCCAAAGCCATGGTAACCAAGTATGGTATGTCCGAGAAACTGGGACTGATCAGCTATGGCGGTGATGAGGAGGAAGTCTTCATCGGACGGGATCTGGCTCATGACAGAGGCTATGGAGAACAGATTGCCGGAGAGATTGACAAAGAAGTGAAGAACATCATCGACAGCTGCTATGAGAAAGCGCGGAAGATCATCAGTGATAACCGTGCGGTGCTGGATGCATGTGCAGAACTTCTGCTGGAAAAAGAGAAGATTACCCGTGAAGAGTTTGAAGCTCTGTTCCCGGCAGATACAGCAGAAGTATAAAATGGAATTGTGCAAAATAACCAAAAATGAAATGCGATTTTTGTGAAGTTTGTGCACACTTCGGCGGGGGAATATGCTATTATACTTAATGTAAAAACCCCCAATACATTATATAGTTTTTGCTACACCCCATAAGAAACAAGAAATACCTTCTCCTAAAAAAGACAGCACTACCCCCGCTGTCTTTTTTACTGTCCTTTTTTAGGAGAACAAGATATAATAAAATGGAAATGCAGGAGAGGGGCAGCAGGGGCATGTGGGAAAAAGACGAATTCAATAAAGAAGCTCTGTTCAGCGATGAGAGCGGCCATTACAGAAAGCCGGCGGAACCGAACAGAGGTGACCGGGTTGAGATCAGATTTCGTACCGCCCGGAATCAGGTGGATCTGGTAACTTTGATCTGCGGAAATCAGAAGATAAGAATGGAAAAAGCATATACGAAAGGTATGTTTGATTATTATGTCTGTCTTCTGGGACCGCTGGATGGACCGGTCCACTATTTTTTTGAAATTATGGCGGGAGAGCAGAAGCTTTTTTACAATAAGCTGGGCGTGACGGAAGAACTGGAGGATGTGTATGCATTTCAGATTCTGCCGGATTTTCATACGCCGGACTGGGCCAAAGGTGCAGTTATGTATCAGATTTTTACGGACCGATTCTGCAACGGGGATCCGTCCAATGATGTGCAGGACCGGGAATACCGATATCTGAACCGGGATGTTCACCGGGTGGCGGACTGGAATCAGCTGCCGGAAGTCTGCGATGTGCAGAATTTCTATGGTGGAGATCTGGAGGGCGTGCGGCAGAAGCTTGATTATCTGCAGGATCTGGGTGTGGAAGTATTGTATTTGAATCCTGTCTTTGTATCGCCATCCAATCATAAATACGATACCCAGGATTATGATTATATCGATCCCCATCTGACGGTGATTGCAGAGGACGGAGGCGAACCGCTTCCGGAGGGAGCAGAGGATAACCGGCAGGCAGGATGCTATCAGAAGCGGGTGGTGGATCCGGAAAATCTGGAAGCCAGCAACGCCTGGTTTGCGGATTTCGTACAGGAAATCCATGACCGGGGCATGAAAGTGATTCTGGATGGCGTGTTTAATCACTGCGGATCTTTTCATAAATGGCTGGACCGGGAACGGATTTATGAGGAGGCAGAAGGATATGCGAAGGGGGCGTATCTTTCCGCAGACAGCCCTTACCGGAATTATTTTCATTTTCAGGATGAGAAGGCGTGGCCGTATAACGATTCCTACGAAGGCTGGTGGGGATATGAGACATTGCCAAAGCTGAATTATGAAGGATCTGAAGAACTGGAAGCCTGTTTGCTGCAGACGGCGCAGAAATGGCTGAAACCGCCCTATTCAGTAGACGGATGGCGTCTTGATGTGGCGGCAGATCTGGGCCATTCGGAGGAATACAATCATCGATTCTGGCGGGCATTCCGGCAGGCAGTGAAAGCGGTCAGGCCTGATGCACTGATTCTGGCAGAACACTACGGGGACTGCGGTGCGTGGCTTCAGGGAGACCAGTGGGATACGGTCATGAACTATGATGCGTTTATGGAACCGATCACCTGGTTTTTGACAGGAATGGAGAAGCACAGTGACGACCGGAGGGATGATCTCTATGGAAATGCAGAAGCGTTCCGGAAGTCCATGCTGCGGAATATGGCCAGGTTTTACTGGCCGGCCCTTGCCACAGCCATGAATGAACTTTCCAACCATGATCATTCCCGGTTTCTGACGAGAACCAACCGGAAGGTCGGCAGAATCCAGACGCTGGGGGCAGAAGCTGCTTCAGAAGGCGTCTGCAAAGGTGTCATGAAGGAAGCGGTGGTCTTTCAGATGACCTGGGTAGGCTGTCCCACGGTGTATTATGGAGATGAGGCAGGGCTGTGTGGATTTACGGATCCGGATAACCGGAGAACTTATCCGTGGGGAAACGAAGATCAGGATCTTCTGGCATTTCACCGGGAAATGATCCGGATCCGAAAAGGACATCCGGTGCTGAATCATGGTTCGACCAGATTCCTCCTGATGGAAACGCAGTTTATCAGCTACGGACGGTTTGATGGGCAGGAGCAAATGATTGTGCTGCTGAACAATGCCCCGGAAGAGCGGAAGGTGGAACTTCCGGTCTGGCTGGCAGAAGTACCGGAGCAGGCGGAACTGGAATGCCTGATGGTGACAAGTGAAACGGGATATTCTGTGGAAAATAGCCGCTATCCGGTGAGGGATGGGATCTTGTCGCTGATGGTTCCAGGTGTGTGCGGAATGGTGTTCCGATCCGTATCCGATGTTGGGTAAGATGTACTCTTTTTCTGCAGAATCATCCATCTATTTTGGTGAAAATGACCTTGAAGGATTTGAAAAGATGGCCATGCTATGGTATGATAAGACATAATGGGTCCGGGTAGGAAAAGTGCGTGAACAGTAACGTAAATACCGGGCGATAAGAAGCAGGAGGGTAAGACTGATGAGCGATGTAAAGAATACAATTACAAGTGGAAAAGCAGTATTGGGTATCGAGTTTGGTTCTACCAGAATCAAAGCAGTGCTGGTGGATGAGAACAATATGCCGATTGCATCCGGAGATCATGACTGGGAGAATCGTCTGGAGAACGGTGTGTGGACCTATACACTGGAAGATATCTGGACGGGACTGCAGGACTGCTATCAGAAAATGACAGAGGACGTAAAGGAAAAATATGGCGTGGCTGTAGAGCAGCTGGCAGGCATCGGATTCAGTGCCATGATGCACGGATATCTGGCATTTGACAAAGACGGCAATCTTCTGGTACCGTTCCGTACCTGGAGAAATACCATTACCCAGGAAGCATCCGAGGCACTGACCAAAGAATTTAACTTCCATATCCCGCAGCGCTGGAGCATTGCCCATCTGTATCAGGCAATTTTAAACGGAGAAGAGCATGTACCGCAGGTAGACTTCTTTACTACCCTGGATGGATACATTCACTGGCAGCTGACCGGAGAGAAGGTACTGGGCGTAGGAAGTGCTTCCGGTATGTTCCCGATTGATTCTACTATCAAAGATTATGACAAAGCAATGATCCGGAAATTTGACGAGCTGGTTGCACCGAAAGGATTCCCGTGGAAACTGGAGCATCTGCTTCCGAAGGTTCTGCTGGCAGGAGATAAGGCTGGCGTGCTGACCGAAGAGGGCGCTAAGAAACTGGATCCGACCGGAACTCTGCAGGCAGGCTGCCCGTTATGCCCGCCGGAAGGTGACGCAGGAACCGGTATGGCAGCGACTAACAGTGTCAAACAGCGTACCGGTAACGTATCCGCAGGTACTTCTGTATTCGCCATGATCGTACTGGAGAAAGCATTAAAGAGCGTACACGAAGAGATCGATATGGTAACTACCCCGAGTGGAGACGCCGTTGCCATGGTACACTGCAACAACTGTACTTCCGATCTGAATGCATGGGTAAATATTTTCAAAGAGTTCGCAGAGAGCTTTGGCATCGATGTGGACATGAACAAACTGTTTGGAACCCTTTACAACAAAGCGCTGGAAGGAGATAAAGACTGCGGCGGACTGCTGGCATACAACTATTTCTCTGGAGAGCATATTACCGGATTTGAAGAGGGCCGTCCGCTGTTTGTGCGTACCCCGGACAGCAAATTCAGCCTGGCAAACTTTATGCGTGCCAACCTGTACACCTCTCTTGGTGCACTGAAGGTAGGTCTTGATATTCTTCTGAAAGAGGAAGAAGTAGCCATCGACCGTATTACCGGACACGGCGGACTGTTCAAAACCAAAGGCGTTGGACAGAAGATCCTGGCAGCAGCCATGGATGCAACTGTATCCGTTATGAAGACCGCAGGAGAAGGCGGTGCATGGGGAATTGCCCTGCTGGCTTCCTATATGGTAAATAAAGACGAAGGAGAAGCTCTGGAAGATTACCTGCAGAACAAAGTCTTCGGCGGAGACGAAGGCGAGAAGATGGATCCGGATCCGGAGGACGTAAAGGGCTTTGATGAGTTCATCAAACGTTACCGTGCAGGATTCCCGATCGAGAGAGCAGCAATTGACTCTTTGAAATGATTGTGACATAATAAGCCATAAATGAGGGCTGCCATAAGCGAAAATACCCGCTCTTTGGGCATTCGCTTATGGCAGTTTTTGGTTACTGCAATTATTTCTGGAGGAATTATATGGAAAGAAAATGGTGGCATGATAAAATTGCCTGTCAGTTATATCCGAAAAGTTATCAGGATTCCAACGGAGACGGCATCGGAGATCTGAAGGGTATTATAAGCAGACTGGATTATCTGAAAGAACTGGGCATCGACATGGTATGGCTGTCACCCATCTATGCATCACCTTTTGTGGATCAGGGATATGACATCTCGGATTATTATAAAATTGCGCCGGAATTTGGCACCATGAAAGATTTTGAAGAGCTGGTGGCCGGACTGAAGGCGCGGGATATGCATCTCATTATGGATCTGGTCATTAATCATTGCTCCGATCAGCATGAATGGTTTCAGAAGGCTTTAAAGGATCCCTATGGCCCTTACGGGGATTATTTCTATTTCCGGAAAGGAAAAAATGGCAAAGAGCCGTCCAACTACCGCTCCTATTTTGGCGGCAGCATGTGGGAGCCGGTGCCGGGATGGGATGATCTTTATTATTATCATTCCTTTGCCAAAGAGCAGCCGGATCTCAACTGGTATAATCCGGCGGTCACCAGGGAACTCTATCAAATGATTAACTGGTGGGCAGAAAAAGGAGTGGATGGATTCCGCATTGACGCCATTATCAATATTCAGAAGGACTTGTCCTTCCCGGATTACGAGCCGGATGGCCCGGACGGTCTCTGCTCTGCCGATGTGGTAGTGAGCCATGCATCCGGTATCGGAGAAATGCTGGAGGATCTGAAGAAGCATACCTTCGCCCTTCATGATTCCTTCACCGTAGGGGAAGTATTTAACGGAAAAGAAGAGGAGCTGCGGGAATTTATCGGCCCGGACGGTCATTTCTCTTCCATCTTTGATTTCTCCCAGCATCTGCTGTGTCTGGGAAAGCACGGATGGTATGAGGCGAAGCCTGTGGACTTTAAAGTGTGGAGAAAAACGTTGTTCCAGGCCCAGGCGGAAGTGGAGACGATTGGAAGATATTCGAATATTATTGAAAATCATGATGAACCCAGAGGCGCCAGCATGTTCCTGCCGGATTATGCACAGAATGACGCCGGGGTGAAGATGCTTGGCACCATCAGTGTGCTGCTCAGAGGAATTCCGTTTATCTATCAGGGACAGGAAATCGGTATGAGGAATGTGAAGAGAACCTCTATCGGGGAGTTTGATGATATCAGTACGAAGGATCAGTATGAAGTCGCACAGCAAATGGGACTTGGTGAGCAGGAAGCGCTGACGGTCTGCAACCGGTTGAGCAGGGATAACGCCAGAACGCCCATGCAGTGGAGCAGCGGAAAAGAGGCAGGATTTACGGAAGGAACACCGTGGCTTTCCGTCAACCCGGATTATGAGAAGATCAACGTGGAAAAGCAGGAACAGGATCCGGATTCTGTATTACATTATTATCGGAAACTGACGGCTCTCCGGAAAAATCCGGCTTATAAGGATACGTTTGTGTATGGAACCCTGCGTCCGGTATTTGAGGAGACCGAGTGGATCATGGCCTATGTGCGGGAATATGAAAATCAGAAGATTATGGTCATGGGCAACTGGGGACAGGAAGCAGCAGAGCTGGAATTTTCGGGTACTGTGAAAAAAGTGCTGCTCAACAATCTGCCGGATGCAGTACTGGATGGACAGAAGCTTCAGCTTAAGAGCTGCCAGGCAGTGGTATTATTGATGGAATAGAAAAGAGGGACTTATCATATGGACAAAATCAAAGCAGCGGTGCTCATTGATCTGGATGAGCATCAAAAAGAGGAACTGGAGGCAGCAGGCGGAGAAGCGGTGGAATTTCTCTATGTGTCGGAAAATAGGAGCAGGGAGGAACGTCTGCCTGTTCTGCAACAGGCACAGGTGATCTTTGGTCAGCCGGGAATCCGGGAAATTAACCAGTGCGACCAGCTTCGCTGGATTCAGATGAGCTGGGCCGGAACTGATATTTATACGGCAAGAGAAGGATTTCCCAGGAAAGTGGCTCTGACCAATGCCAGCGGCTGCTTTCATGTGGTCATTCCGGAATATGTGATTGCAGTATTGCTGGAACTGTGCAGAAATCTGAATGTCTATGCCGTACAGCAGAAGGAGAGAAAGTGGAATCCCATCGGTTCGGAAATGCTGCTCTACGGAAAACGGGCGCTGATTCTCGGTGCCGGGGATATTGGAACTGGTGTGGCCGAACGGCTTCGCGCCTTCGGCGTAAAAATCATCGGTATGCGGAAAACAGACCGGAACTATCCGGACTGCTATGATGGCATGATTACGCTGGATGAGCTGGATCAGGAACTGCCAAAGGCAGATATGGTCATCGGATGCCTGCCGGGAACTGCGGAGACCAAGGGCCTTCTGAATCTTCGGAGACTGTGCCTGATGAAACCGGGCGCACTGCTGGTCAATGTGGGAAGAGGAAATCTCATCGATACAGAAGGGCTGATCAGTGTACTGGAGCAGAACCATCTGGGCGGTGTGGCATTGGATGTGACCGATCCGGAACCATTGCCGGAAGACCATCCCCTCTGGAACATGGACCGGGTTATCATCACCCCGCATATTGCAGGACAGAGCTTTGGATACTCCAAAGACACAGAAGACCGCATTGTCCACCTGTGGAGCCAGAACCTGAAACGATATCTGGAAGGAAAAGAGCTGGTGAACCGGGTCAGCTTCGAAAACGGCTACGCATCAAAATAGAAGAAAAACCTTTCAACGGCGGGGAAAATCAGAGTTTGCAAAAAAAGTTGAAAAAAATTAAAAAAAGTACTTGCATTTTTCCGTTGGATGCCCTATAATAACATTCGTTGGTTGACAACACACCAACAAAATAACAACTTAGGGCTATCGCCAAACGGTAAGGCAACGGACTCTGACTCCGTCATTTCAAGGTT
>CAVCTH010000013.1:0-2045 GCA_963604695.1 Clostridiales bacterium
TCGCTGATTGCTCGTTCTCATGAAGTACCGGGACTGCGGACGTTCCCTTCACAGGCTGTCACTTCCGCCGTCCAGTCACTTGCAATCTATCCTTCAACAAGAGTATGGCCCGTTTTCCACGCCTTATACCTCTTGACACCACTTTTTTCAACCGCTACACTAAAAAGAAAACAGTACAGAAAGAGGAATTTATGTATCATACGATTGTAACACTGAAAAAGGGCGAGGGCCGCACCATCAAGTCCGGCGGCGCCTGGATTTTTGATAACGAAATAGATACCATCACCGGACGGTTTAAAAACGGGGATCTGGTCACCGTTCACGATTTTGACGGCTACCCTATGGGAAGCGGATTTATTAACCAGAATTCAAAAATCCGCATCCGCGTGATGACAAGAAAAGCCGATCAGGAAATCGACCACGCTTTTTTAACCATGCGGGTGAAAAATGCATGGGAATACCGGAAAACCACTGTGGATACTTCCTCCTGCCGGATTATCTTCGGCGAGGCGGATTTTCTGCCCGGACTGGTCATCGATAAATATGAAGATGTGCTGGTTGTGGAGTGCCTGGCTCTTGGCATGGAAGCTTTCAAAGAAGAAATTGTAACGATCTTAAAAGAATTGCTGGCAGAGGACGGCATCACCATCCGCGGCGTCTATGAGCGCAGCGACGCCAACGAGCGCACCAAGGAAGGCCTGCCGAAAGTTAAAGGATTTATCGGAGAAGAATTTGACACGACCGTAGAAATCACTGAAAATGGCGTTCACTATCTGGTGGACGTGGCAAACGGCCAGAAGACCGGATTTTTCCTGGATCAGAAATACAACCGCCTTGCCATGCAGCGTATCTGCAAAGGCAAAAAGGTGCTGGACTGCTTTACCCATATGGGAACTTTCGCCCTGAATGCCGGTACTGCCGGAGCCAGCGACGTCACCGGACTTGATATTTCCGAGTACGCTGTCTCCCAGGCAGAAGCTAACGCCCGTCTGAACGGTTTGCAGGATACGGTGCATTTTCGCTGTGCCAACGTGCTGGACGAGCTTCCGAAGCTTGCCGCAGCCGGTGAAAAATATGACGTGGTCATTCTGGACCCGCCTGCTTTCACTAAATCCAGAGAAGCTACCAAAAATGCCATCAAGGGTTACCGTGAGATCAATATGAAAGGTCTCAAATTGGTCAAAGACGGCGGCTACTTTGCCACCTGCTCCTGCTCTCACTTCATGACCCAGGAACTGCTGGCCAAAACCGTAAAGGAGGCTGCAAAAGCCACCCACAAACGTCTCCGCCAGGTAGAATTCCGCACCCAGGCTCCGGACCACCCAATCCTGTGGGCAGCGGATGAAAGTTATTATCTGAAGTTCTTCATTTTCCAGGTAGTGGAAGAAAAATAAATCCCCATGACGCAAAAAGACCGGAATTCCTGCTGTAAAACCAGCCGGAATTCCGGTCTTTTCTTTTTATCACTGTTTTTCTCTTAATGCCTGCACAGCCATAGCCGCATAGAACGGCACGCAGAACATGATCGGCATAATATACCGCATTTGATAATTGAAGGTGGGCGCTGCAATGCACACCAGCAGTGCCGTCATCAGTGGAACCAGAGGCAGCAGATACTTCTTTCTCTTCGCTCCAATTAAGAACGCGGTCAAAAGAATACTCAGCCATGACACGATTCCCGCATTTTCAAACCAGTTCACCACCGGAACACGGGACAGCCATTTGGCCACACGCTCCATGACCTGCCGGACGCCTGCCAGCTTGGCGGGCTGGTTGATCTCCCAGCGCACATCCTGTCCCTCAATCTTCGAGGTCATCATATAGTTCTGGGCATATCCTTCCTGGTAAAACCATCCGTAGGCATTGTTCATGGTGGCTTCCACCGCATTTCCCGGATGTTTCAGAAGCTGCCGGAACCAGAGGCCAAAGTAAGCGGTCAGATCTTCTGTCGTCTCCGCATGGTACGTATATTTAACCGGATCAGAGGTAATGGGATCATATTTCTCCGCCAGATTGTCATAATCCAGCACTCTGGAAATAATCTC
>CAVCTH010000013.1:2430-4945 GCA_963604695.1 Clostridiales bacterium
ACGCAGGCCGCATAGGGAATATCCTTCTCCACCACGGTCGACTCCATGGGGAAAAATTCCACAATACAGATAATGGCAAGAGCTGCCCAGCGCAGCTTATAGGGCGTCTGCCACCGCCTCATCAGCGTAAACCCATAGGCAAATGCGGACAACAGCATTCCCAGCTGAATCACCAGATTCAGGAAAAATCCCAGAGTATAAGAATGAATCGCATTTCCCAGCTGCATCACAAGGCTTAACAAAATGGTGTGCATGGGCGGATAATAGTTATTAATATCATTCCAGTAGAACTGCCGCATCTCCGCCAGTGTCTCCGGCATGGAAGCACCCGGAAATTTTGCCAGTATGTACGGCATCCAGAAAAGCAGGATCACCAGAAACGGCCCCCAGAACGCATGCCGTTCAAAGACCAGTTCCGAGAGCTTTCCGGGACGTTCTCCACTGACTCCAGCCCAAATAGGAACTTTATCCACAATGAGACCAAAGATTCTCACAAACAGTGCATAATATCCCACCATCATGACCGCTGCCAGGAACAGATGCAGCTTGTCCATGATCACCAGATCCCAGGAATTGGTGTAGTAAAAGCTGTAGCCGAATACCAGGAAAAAGGCGGTAAGCCCTGCCGGAATCCGGATACTCCACAGAGAAATTCCCGGATGTTCACGCACCTGTGTTTTCTGGAAAAAGAAAAGAACCAAAAGCGCCAGTAATGCATCCCGGTAAGTAAATACCGGCAGCACATACTCCAGTTTCTTGATGGTCATGGCCAGGACATTGAAAAATCCTCCCTGCGCAGCCTCAGCACTGATACTGCTTAAATCTGCATTGAGCGTAATCAATAATGCCATGCAGGCCAGCGCGCCATACACCCAGTTTTTCGTCGTTGTATTCCAAATCTTCTTCATGGGCGGCCTCCTAAATCAGATGCATCCGTTCCAGTTCCCGGATCACGCCGTCTTCCTGCACGGACTCACAGATCCGGTCTGCCTTTGTCTTCAGGTACTCATCCCCGTTTGCCATCACCACACCACATCCTGCCTGCTCGATCATTTCATAATCGTTCATGCTGTCGCCAAATGCGATGGTATCTGCAATCTCCATATGGAGAAGCTCTGCTGCTTTCTGAATGGCAGTCCCCTTATCCGCCGTTCTGGAAATCAGCTCCCCATTCCAGAAGCCGCTGTAGGCTGCCGGGAAAAAGACCACATGAAACGGCTCTGACAGGATCTCTTTCACCTGCTCTACCTGCTCCTCATGGAACAGCATGAAGGTAATCTTTGGAATCCGTTCCTCTTCCGGCGTCCATTCTTCTATTGGGTACAGATTCGTCTTCTGCCGGAAATATTTCTTCCAGCGAACCAGCTCCGGATTATCATCCGGCAGCACCTCTTTTCCCAATAGAATCCGCTGTGCCTTCTCTGATACATAGATCCGGTCAAAGCCTTCCAGCACATAAACCGCATCCATTTCTTTCAGAATCTGGCAAGTATCCCGGATCAGCTTCTCCGGAAGTGACTGGCGGTACACATTCTGTCCATGAAACCAGATGTCGCTTCCGGCACTGGCAATGAGACCGTCCAGCTCTATATCCTGCAGTTCCGCAGGCAGACAGCACCAGGCACGCCCGGTGGCAATAAACACCTGATGGCCGTGATTTCTTACCTTCTTAAGCGCCTCCCGCACGCTCTCATGAATTCCCTCCCCCGGAATCAATAAGGTTCCGTCAATATCAAAAAAAATCGCTTTTCGTTGATTATTGTACATGTGAAAAAACTCCATAATAAAATGCAAAAAACAACTTGGTTACTACATAGCATGGTAAGGCAAGTCCATGCTTCATCATAAATATATACACCTTCACGGACAGTCCCAGACGGTCCATGGTATGATTTTTCAAAGCCTCCTGCACCGATGCATCCCGACACATTTCTTTTGTCTTCCGAAGCACGGTGCCAAAAGAATCCTGATGATTTCTCCAGATCTCATTTTTCACCGCCATAATGGCAAGACTTAAGAAATCATTCCGGATCTGGGGCCGGAAATCATAGCCCTTCTTGGCGTCGGAGATAGCTTCCATACGCTCCCGCAGAAGCTTGATTTTCTCCAGATAACGTCCGTCATACTGACCGGTCATGGACGCCGTATTATACCAGTAATGATAAGGATAATAGTCCGGCACCACACACACGCCCTTTGCATCCAGCGCAGCCGCAAAGACCATCTGCAGATCCTCCCCAACCGTTACCCGGTCTTCCCACAGATCCAGATTCTGTTCCACCAGTTCTCTTCGGAACAGCTTGGTCACGCGGGATGGCTGAATGGTTCTTCCAATGAAGCTTCCGTCATTGATGAGTACCGGAAACAGCTTCCGCCATTCTTCCTGACTGTAATAGGTTTTCTCCAGCCGGTTGCCCTCTTTTCGCGGCGGGTAGCTGGGATCTTCGTAATCAAAGACCAGCCCTGCCATGGACATGTCCGCCTTCTGCATTTTCAGCGGTTCATACAGCCGCTC
>CAVCTH010000013.1:5204-6995 GCA_963604695.1 Clostridiales bacterium
ACTTTATAAATCGGTACAATGACACTGATTTTCTCGTTCATGACGCCTCCTGCATTTTCCGGAGCACTTTCTCATAAAGTCCCGGACTCATGGAAAACAGTTCATAGCCCATGCGGGTCTTTAAAGGCAGCGCCGCAATCCAGTTGGCGCCATTTGCCCGGTAGGTTTCCAGCCGCTGCCGCAGCTCTTTTTTCAGCGCCTCTGCCCCTTCCACCTGCTCTGTGCAGCGGAAGAAAAAGGTAATGCAGGCGTCGCAGAGCTTCCGGTATGCTGCCGGGAGCAGTTTTTCATATCCATTCTGCTGGAAGAATGCAATCCGCTCCTCCTGGGCTGTCAGCCACTGAAGCCGTTTCTTCGAAAAGACAGAGGTAATGCTGCCGCCGTTTTCCGTATAATATCCGTACATTGCCTTATCAAGAAATGCCAGCTTCTTCGCTGCGTGGAACAGCTGATAGGTCGTGGCCTCATCCTCATGAATCCGGCCTTCCGGATAGCGGATGCCCGTTTCCTTGAAAAGCTCCGCCCGGTACAGTTTATTCCATGCCACCACGAAATACGTGGCCTTCTCCTCCGGTCCGTAGAGCTGTTCCATCAGACTCTCTCCCCGGTAAATACAGAAGGCAGAATCTCCTTCTTCTGTCAGCTTTTCCCCTTTTACATAGGAAAACCGGCACTGACCAATGCCACATCCCGTCTCCTGCAACAGCTCATACAATCCTTCAATAAAATGCGGACTCACATAATCATCGCTGTCCACAAATGCCAGATATTCACCTGCTGCCAGATCAATTCCTGCATTCCGTGCACCGGAAAGTCCTTTATTTTCCTGATGAATCACTTTTACTCTCGCATCTTTTCCGGCATAAGCATCACAGATAGCCGGGCACCGGTCCGGCGACCCGTCGTCCACCAGAATCACTTCCAGATTCTCATAGGTCTGGGAAAGAATACTTTCCACACACCGTTCCAGATACTCTTCTACCCGGTAAACCGGTACAATTACACTGATCAATGGGGTTGTCATGTTCGGCTCCTCCGTATCTCATGCAGCACTTTCACCAGCAGGCTGCGTACCACGCACAGACCATAGACCGTCCGTGCCATATCCCTCTTCAAAAAAATCCACAAGATCCGGTAATCCATATACGAAAACCGGACTTCCGGTCCCCGCTCTCTCACCAGCGGGTCCTGGGCGTAACCATGCAGAATCTTTAATTTTTCCTGATAAGAACAGCTTCCATCCTCCGGAAGTTTCTCACACTCATCCATCACTTCGTTCATATAGCGAAGGAAAATACTTCCATCCCGGCACGGTTCTCCCCAGGTACTCTCATAAAAACGTTCCGTCTCCCGGCAGATGCGCGCCGCCAGTTCCATCCGGTTCTGCCGCTTTTCCGAAGACAGAGTCTTCTTCCCCATCTCCTGAATGTACCAGCACAGCGGTTCTCCCAGGACAGCCACCTTCCGGCATTTTGATAAATAATCAAGATTAAACAACAGATCTTCGCCCAGGCTTAACGATGTATCAAACACACTAGCCAATGCTTTTCTATATAACTTATTCCAGGGCATATTGAGATCGCTTTTTTTATAAAGTTCCAGAAATTCCTGCCGAAAATCTGCCATGGCACTCACATGGGTTTCGCCCGGTACTTTTACAATATCGGCTCCGTCATACAGATGATGATAACCGCAGAGTACCAGATCCGCATCACTCTTCTCTTGCAGCTCCGCCATCTTTTCCAGATAGTCCGGCTCCACATAGTCGTCGCTGTCCGTAAAGAGAAGAAA
>CAVCTH010000013.1:7321-23875 GCA_963604695.1 Clostridiales bacterium
AAATTCAAAGCCAGTGCCAGCGGTCCCATGACCACGCCTGTCAGAATCAGTTTTACCCAGGAATTCACCGGAAATACCATCCGGGACAGATTTCCCAGAATCACAATACTTCCAATGGAAATCCAGCCCAGCAGAATATCACCGTAGAACCGGTTCCAGCGGATCCTCAGACATCTGGCCGCATAGATCGGCGTAAAAATAAGATTTCTTAAAAGTCCGGTGAGCATACTGGACAGCGGGAATACCATGACGCCCAGATCCGTCGTCTTCAGGAGAAGCAGGGACAGACAGGAGGACAGGACACCGGAGCCAAGGATCACCAGGGAATTCCATTTTACTTTTTTCGTAATAATAAATACATGGTAGAGCACCTGAATGCTCATGCTCACATAGAGCACGCCTACCGCCAGCAGGGACAGGCGCTGCAGCATGTCCGCATCCTTCGTCGGCTGCCACATGGCATAGAAGTCTCTTCCGTAGGCTGTCAGGAATGCAATGGGGATACTCATAATGAAAATGAGAATCCGGTTGCAGCTTTTGATGATTTTCACCAGATTTTCCGTGTCGCCCTCCGCATAGGCAATGGTAATCTGTGGATTAAAGACGCCTACCACCGTTCCCATCAGACTGGAAATAGCTGTCGGCACCATTTTTGCCAGAGACAATAAGGTCATGGAAGCATTTCCGTCCAGAATCAGCGCTCCTGACAGAAGAATGTCCACACCGTCCAGCAGCTGCTGTCCGAGACGGGTCAGGGAGTTCCAGGCTCCCAGAGATACCAGCTCCCACACTTTTTTCCATCGGAAATTGGACACCTTCATCTGCACCTGGGGCAGAAGCTGTTTCGTAAATCTGCGGTTCCAGAATGCCGTGTATGCGGTGCTTAAAAGAGAAGCCGCTCCAATAAACCACAGGGTCGGTTTGAAAATCAGAAACGTGGCAAACAAAAATACAATGCGGATAATATCTCCATACATGGTACGGATGGATGTCAGATCCAGCCGGTTGGTCGCATAGGTGGAGATTCCGTATACGGATGTAATAATACTCAGGAAAAAGTTTGCAAATACAAAGGCCCACAGAAGCTGTACATCATGAAGCACTTCCGCCGGTACATTTAAGAAGGGCATGCTTCCCATGAAAATGACAATGACCAGCGCCGGTACCAGAAAGATCCCCGCCATAATCACATTTCCAAAGAAAACGGAAGAGAAATACTCGCTGGCTGTCTGGTCTTCCCCTCTGTGAATATGGATCGTAATAAAACGGCTGGCCATGGTATTTAACGCAGACACAATAATCTGGGCATACAGCACGAACTGGTTGGCCAGGGTTACAAATCCATATGTATTTTCCATCTTGGCTTCAATAATGGGCGCCAGGAAAAAGCTGATTCCCATATTGACGGCAAATGCAAGAAGCTGTGCCGCCATATTGACGGCCAGTCTTTTTTTATCCATAAAATCGTTCCTCTCCAGGCTGTCCTACACAGCCATTACTTGTTTGATCACATAGGCGATGGTCAGAAACTGTCCTGTCACCGCCACTGCCATGATTCCCCGATCCATCTTCTGTCGCAGGAAAATCATCCGGTTCCTGCATGCAGTCAGCAGAATCAACAGAAACGGCAGGAAATAGCGTCCCTGTACGCCTTCCACGGACACATAGCCCACAGGCGTCCAGGATAGCAGCATGCCCAGTACAATGAGTCCTGCACATCCAAGGCAGGAAAGAATCATCACCGAGCGCTGTCCGGCCGTCACAAAGATGGATTCCTCTCTGGTCTGGCAGTTGGACAAAAACAGCAGAAATAAGAACAGCACCACAATCATGGTGGACGTCTCAATCTCCACCCATCCTAATTTGTATCCGATCAGGGACTCCACATAGAAGCCGCCTTTATCGAGAATGGTATTTACAATCATATAAATGAGCTGCAGCGGATCATGAAGGAAATAGCTGAGCGTATAACCGGTGGCATAGGCCGTTCCGTCTCCGGTGCTTACCACGCTGGTAGCATCCGTCGTCGCCGCAATTCCTGTCACCATGGACATATTTTTCGCTGCAAATACCAACAGGAGCATTCCGAATACCGATGCCGTTGCCGCCCATTTTTTCTTCGGATTTCCATAGGATGCCGCCGGAATCAGAAGAATCAGCAGCATCAGCGGTAAATAACTTCCGCTCTTACAGTAAACAGCCATGACTCCCAGAAGCTCCAGCAGAAGCATCTGCCATCCGGTCAGTTCCTTCTTCCCGTAAATTGCCTCCAGACAGAGACAGGAGAACAGGAACAGAATACCGTGCACCATGGCGTCATGGGAAAAGGAAGTACACTGCTGCATATTGATGGGTAACACAGCAATCAAAAACAGTGTCAGCTTTCCAAAAGGCAGCCGCTTCATGCCAAACCAGGTAAGCAGCGCAAAAGCAATCAGATTCAAATATCTGGCCAGGAGCAGCATGGGAACCGTTCCCAGATGCAGCACCCGCGCAAGGCTCATTCCCAGTACAGCCGGTGCGTAGAACAGAATGCTTCCCTCAATATTGCTGTTCACTTCCGCTTCCACCATCCGGTCATCCTGTACCGTGGAAAACAGTCCATAGTAAATATTCCGATAATTCCGGAAGGTTGGGGACGAAGTAAATTCCATGGCCGCGTCATCCGCCCTCATGAGACAGCTGGTATCTCCCAGTGACTCATAGCCCAGCAGTTCGTTGCTGTACCGATAGGCCATATCAATATGCTTCGCCTCATCCGGCACCATCTGGGGCGTCAGAAGCACGTTATAAAAAAGTCCAAGTCCCAGCACCGTCACCAGAAAGACGGTCTCGATTCTCGCCTTTCTCACAAAGGCCAGATACCAGAACAGGACAATGAATGCCTCCACTCCCAGGAACATGAAGAAGAAAAACTTCTTCAGGAAAATATTGAAATATAAATACGCGTTTACGCAAAGATTGTCCCCGCTGGTCAGCACTTCCAGTCCGCTGTCCCACAGCTCCGGTGAGAATGTCAGGGAAATCTCATAGCTATGGTCTTTGACTCCCGTCTGGGAATTTTCAAAAAGCAGCCCCACATATTCGCCGGAAATAAACTGTCCCGCCTGAATATCCGTCTCACAGAGCACTTCTGATAAGGTCAGATCCGTGACAACCGCATGCATGGTTCCCTCGTTAAGAACCGCATCCTCTTCCAGCCAGAACCTCACGCCAAATCCGGTCAGCTGATCCTGCTCCGGGTGTACGATCTGCTTCAGAGAAGCATGCTCCTCTGTCACCGGAATGGCATCTCCATCGGTCTGGAACAGCGTCACCTTCTCGGTGGTATTCTGTGCAATCCGGATCTTCGTATCATATAAATAGAAAAACAGAAGAGCGGCGCAGACAACGGCAATTCCAAGTTCCAGCAGCTGACGCTTGTCCGGCATGGTTCTGCCAACAGGCAGCGCCATCTCCGGCTGTTTCTGTTCTCTTCGGAGACCTCCCACCAGCCAGACACCAAATCCGCCCAGGAACAGAATCAGTCCCAGTAACACCGGACGGCCAACCTGATGAGTCTGCTCCGTATAGGTCAGATTATAGACCAGGCTTTTTTCCAGACCGGTTCCGTTCATGGATGCCTGTCCCGGCGTTACCGTTGTCTCATTCAGCCAGACAGACGGGCCTTCTCTCCTGGCGTCACAGGAGATCCGCACGGTCAGTTCCTCCGGCGAATGATCCAGATGGACAAACAGGAACCGGTCACTGTCCAGCTCCTCCAACGGAAAATCCTGTCCGCCGATCAGCTCGTCCCCGTCAAAAGCCATGATCCGCAGGGTGCCTGTTTCAAATTCATGCTTGTTAACTGTGAAAAAGAATCCAATCTGGTCTGCCGTCGCCTCCGGCGGATGAACGGTAAATTCCAGCAGATTTCCTTCGGTCAGTTCCTCCGTCGCCGTTCTTAAATTTGCCTGGTTGGCACCTTCCAGTCCCAGCGAACAGCTTTTCGTCACCGGAAGGGCAATCCCGATCATGACGATCAGCAGACAGATCACCGCCCAGACCGCCAGAGATTTTTTTCTATTTTTCATGCAGAGTATCCTTTCAGTTCCTGTTTTGTTCCTGACGCAGAAAGGCAGACCCGCAGGTCTGTCTTTCCTTTATTTTCCTTATTCCTCTTCCGAGGATACCACGTGAACGGTCATTCCCAGATCCTGCGGACAGCTGAATCCATCCGGGAGCGTCAGTGTCACAGGTACCGTATAGGTTCCTGCCCTGCTCACTCCCGACATATCTGCTGTCACGGTAATGGAGTCTGACGTAAGCCCTGCCAGAGATGCGGCCAGTCCGCTGACCGGCACAATGACTGTCTCACTGTTGGAACGGTCTACCTGCAAACCGTCCGCGGTATTCTCAAATTGAATCTGATCCGGTGTAAAGCTGTAATTCACCGTCTCATTTGCCACAATTTCCATAGTCACAACAATGTCGTGCTCATCCTCCTCCGGGATGATGACATTTTCCGGAAGATACTGGCTGATATCCACCGTCTGCTCGACTCTTCCGGTCTTTCCTTCCGGATTCAGTGCTTCTGCCGGAATGTTCAGATTATAAATCGAACGGATATCGGACAGGGCACCTGCGATGGTTACAGTCTCCGGCTTATAGGTAATCGTAGACAGACTGTAGCCTTCCGGCGCTGCCTGACTGATATCAAAGCTGATGCCTGCCTTCTTGGTATTCAGCGTTGTCACCGTTACATTAAAGTCGGCGTCTTTTCCCAGATACTCCAGCTGGGAATCATCCACATCCTCGCCATTTCCGTCCACCAGTTCCAAACGGGTGGTCAGCACTGCCGTACCGGTAATTCCGGTAATATTTACCTTTGCGACTACTTTCTTGATCTGCTCTACTACCGATTTCGGTCCGCTGATCTCGATCATGGATTTCTCCGGAACCGCAGTTCCTTTCTCCAGGCCGTCGCTTGGGGTTCCGCTGGTATCCACGGTTACCTTGAACTGTTCGGTCACCTTCTCCTCGATGCTGACCAGCACATTTTCCCGGCTCTGTTCGATGCTGTCGATCTTCGCATTGCCTGTATAGCTGACTTCAATCTTCACCATGCTGTCATAGCGGAGATCTTTTTTCATATCGGCGGTAATCACAAAATCCGAAGCCTTCACTTTCGCAAGCTCGGTTCTTCTGGCATGCACCGTCAGATTGACTTTATCCGTTCCCGGATCAATCCGGTAAGTCTGATCCTGGGAAGTAATCACATCCGTGTTCAGAAGACTGACCTGCAGATTCTTCAGGGATTCTGATTCAATGGTGTCGTCAATATTGACTACCACCAGCCAGAGCATGATAGCCGCCAGCACGGAAAGGATTTTCCACATCAGATTATTCAGCAGTTTTGTCTTCATTACGGCCACGTCCTCTCCACAGTCTGAGCTTCTTGTTTCTCTCCGCTGATTTTACCTGCAGTGTCTGCAGCTGTTCCTTCAGCTGTTCCTGATTCAGATTCCGGAGCAGACGTCCGTTTTTCGCCACGGACACGGAACCCGTCTCCTCGGATACTACAATCGTCAGGGAATCGGTCACCTCACTGACTCCCACTGCCGCACGATGTCTGGTTCCCAGCGCCTTGCTGAGCGTCATATTATCAGACAGCGGCAGATAACAGGTGGCAGAACGGATTCTGTCACCGGACAGAATCACCGCACCGTCATGGAGCGGCGTATTTTTCTCAAAAATATTTAAAATCAACTGGCTGGACACCTGGGAATCAATCTCGATTCCGGTCCGCTCATATTCTTTCAGGCTGACCGTCTGCTCCAGCACCATCAATGCACCGGTTCTTGCTTTTCCCATCTCAAAGCTTGCCTTCACCAGCTCGGCAATGGTCCGGTCAGAAATACTGGTCTCCTCTTTTCTGGATGCGTCAAAGGGAACAATGCTTGTCAGGATATTATTCTCACCCAGCTGCTCCAGCGCACGCCGCATCTCCGGCTGAAATACCACGATCACAGCCATAATTCCCAGACTGAAGAAGTTCTTTGCAATCCACAGAATGGTGTTCATATGGAAAAATGCTGCCACCACAAGAAGCGCCAGAATCACGGCAAAACCTTTCAGCAATGCCCATGCCCTGGTGGATTTGATCCACATCAGAATCTGATAAATGATTACTGACAATATGATAATCTCTGCCACGTCTGTCCACGTCACATGCAGCGCATCAATCGACAGATACTGATACAGCTGTCCAAGATTCATATTCTTCACATCCTTCTCCTCTACGTTCCTGCACTAATGTTTTTTCCGGCTGCTCCTGCTTCGTCTGGTATTGATCTTCTTTACCTTCTTGTCCGGAATGGAAATCGACATTTTCGGTACTGCTTTCACATAATAATAATACTCGTCGTCTTCAAACTGCGTATATTCTGTTCTGGAGTAATCCACGCTGAATGCGAAAAACTCCACGATCATGGCAATCAGAAGGGAAACGGCTGTTCCAAGTACCAGTCCCATCACGGAAATCCGCACCTCCATGACCAGTCCTCCGGTCAGGAACAGCACAATATTCAGAACCGCACCGGATCCGATGGCCATATACCATGCATAATCCGCACTCATTCTCCGGATGGCATATACGATCATCAGCACGATGGCCAGAATGAGAATGGTCATAATCACCATCTTGTTATTCAGTACATTTTCCACCAGATAGGTCATTCTGGATGCCATGGTCTCAGTCTCGGAATTGGTAATCAGCGTCTCGTTATTCTTCATGTAATACATGAGATAGTAAGCAATGGTACCAAATGCCATGGGCACCGCGCAGACCGGTCCTCCTACTAATCCAAGCACCAGCGGCATGGCATAGGGAATTCCCATGACAAACGCCAGCGGAGTCAGTACCAGTACATAACCCTGTCCCGGGCACACCCGGAAATAAACCGCATACATCAGGAAGAAAATGCCTGCTGCCACGGCAAACACTTCAATCGAAAGTGCAAATGCATGGGCACACACCAAAAGCGCGCCAAATACAGCAATCAGGTTCACCGGCAGGAAAGAACAGAGCAATGCCAGCAGCACTGCCACTACCGGGCTCGTAATCTTCTCCATAAATCCAATCTGACTGTTAATCATCAGAAAAGCCGCCAGGGCAATGATAAATTTTGCCGCTGGAATCAGATAGATATCATATTTTGCATAAATCATTTTCATGCGCTGTTTTAATTCCAGTAGTGCTGTCATGATTCTTCTCCTCCGTCCGTATGATCCGCCGTCTCGCCAGAATCCTCTTTCTCGTAAATATCAGAAATCTTCTGCAGGGTCTGCATATAACCGGCCACACTGCGTCTGGCCTGGCTGTAGCGATAAGAAAAGACACCGTACAGAATGCATAAATAGACCACCATAATTACCACATAAAGCGCCAGCACGGTCACTCCAAAGCCCTGTATATCCATCTTATGGAGATTCTCCATCAAATATTCCATGTGGCATGCGCCCCATAATACTGCTCCCAGCAGAAAACATAAGTTCTTTTCTTTTCCTTATTTTCATAAAGGGATGCTTTCGTCATCAGAATTACTTTTTCTTCATTTATCATATAAGCAGTCTCCACCTCAATACTACATAGTATAACACAATCAAGAGCCTCTTCCAACAGAAATGCATAAAAAATATATCATTTCCGCCCCGCATTCCTTAAGAACTGCGGCCGCTTCGTCCATGGTGCTTCCGGTTGTGTAGATGTCATCCACCAAAATGATATTCTTATAAGGGATTCGCTTTTCCCGAACGGAAAAAGCATGTCTGAGATTTGCTTTACGTTCCTGATCACTTAGTTCTTTCTGGGCGCGGGTATTCTTCGTCCGGATCAGAAGCTTTGGGTCCATGGGAATTCCACTTCTTATGGACAGTTCTTTTGCCAGCAGCTCCGCCTGATTATATCCCCGCTTCCGCCTTCTGGCCGGATGCAGCGGAATGGGAATCAGCGCTTCCGCTTTCCACCGGAGTACTTCTCTGGCACAGGTCTTCAGAATCTCATCCGCATAGAACGCCGCATATTCCTGCCGCCCGTCATATTTGAACCGGGCGATGGACCGGCGCATGGTCTCGTCATAGATAAAGGCTGCCCTGCCTTTCCGGAATACATGCGTCTTCCGGCTGCAGTCTCCGCAGTACTCCTGCTCGTGAGCAATGAGGGGCTTTCCGCAGCGCTGGCACCAGGGCGTACGCACCCGCTGAAGCCTTGTTTTACAGATGTCGCAGGCCAGTTCTCCCGGATCTTCCACAATCTCGTGGCAGATAGGACAGCGGCGTGGGAACAACAGTCCCGGAAGGTCTATTTTCATAAAAGCACCTCCCGGATCCGCTCCTCCAGTCCGCTGTAACGGGTCTGCTGGCTGGCATTGGCAATCATTGCCGCAAAAGTCTCTTTGCTTCCCACCATCGTGACACAGGATCTGGCACGGGTAACCGCCGTATACAGAAGGTTCCGGTTCATAAGCATCCGCGGTCCCGTGAGCAGCGGAATCACCACCGCCGGATACTCGCTTCCCTGGGATTTGTGAATGGTTACCGCATAGGCCAGCTCCAGTTCTTCCAGATTTTCAAAGCTGTAGGACACGGTCCGGTAATCATCGAACAGCACCTCCATAACCTCTGCCTGAGAATCAATTCTGGTGACCATTCCCATATCCCCGTTGAATACGCCGGTTCCTTTATCGATAGCAATGCCGTATTTATTCCTTGCTTCCCATTCAATCTGATAGTTGTTCTTAATCTGCATGACCTTGTCCCCCTCCCGGAACAGGCCTCTGCCGGTCTGATGTTCTTCCTTCTCCGGAGATTCCGGATTCAGATATTTCTGCAGCACTTCATTCAGATGTTCCACGCCCAGCGCTCCCTTCCGCATAGGGGTAAGCACCTGAATATCATATGGCCGGGCATGGACATACCTGGGCATCTTCTCCTGCACCAGCGCCAGCACGACCCTTAAAATGATATTGGGATCCTGCCGTTCCAGGAAGAAGAAATCCCGGCTCTTATTGTCCGCAATGACCTGCTCCCCCCGGTTGATCTTATGTGCATTGACAATGATGTCGCTCTGGCTTGCCTGCCGGAAAATCTTTGTCAGCATGACCACATGGAATGCCTCTGAATGAATCATATCCTTCAGCACACAGCCCGGCCCCACGCTGGGCAGCTGGTTGATATCCCCCACCAGAATCAGACGGGTTCCCGGACTCACTGCCCGGAGCAGCGCATGCATGAGAAATACATCCACCATGGACATTTCGTCAATGATAATCACATCTGCCTCCAGCGGGTTCTCTTCATTCCGCTCAAAGGAAGCCTGCCCACGCTCCTCTGACGGGGCGCCGGACAGTTCCAGAAGACGGTGGATGGTCACTGCCTCATAGCCGGTAGCTTCCGTCATTCGCTTTGCCGCACGCCCGGTGGGCGCCGCCAGAAGAATCTCCATCTCTTCCGTCTCAAAATAATGGATAATCGTATTGATGGTGGTCGTCTTTCCCGTACCGGGACCTCCGGTAATAATGAGCAGACCGTTTTTTACAGATTCCACCACCGCCTGCCGCTGCATGGCATCCAGCTCGATCTGTTCCTGCTCTTCGATCCGGCGGATTTTCTTCAGAATCTGCTCTTCCTCCATACGGCACACCAGATTCAGGTCATGAAGCATCTTGGCAATGTTTAGTTCCATATAATAGTACTGGCTGTAAAATACCAGTGTCTGTCCTTTGGTTTCCTTGATGATCAGCTTCCGGTCCATGCAGAGATTCATCATCTGTACTTCGATATCCGCTTCCTCCACCCGGAGAAGATCTGCCGTCCGGTGAAGCAGCAGTTCTTTCGGGAGACAGGTATGGCCTTCGCCTGCCGCCTGCTGTAACACATAGAGAAGACCACTTCGGATCCGGTAATCGGAGCCCGCATGAATTCCAATCCGGCTGGCAATCTCATCGGCAATCTTAAATCCCACTCCGGCAATGTCATCTGCCATCTGGTAGGGATTTTCCTGTACCACCTGATACGTCTTCGGACCGTATTCCTGGTAAATCTTCACGGCCAGCTGCATGGAAATTCCGTACTGGGTCAGGAACATCATGGCCTGGCGGAGTTCCTTTTTCTCCGACATCTGCTCGGAAATCTCCATGGCTTTCCGCTCACTGATGCCCTTCACCTCTGCCAGCCGTTCCGGTTCCTCCTCGATAATCCGGAACGTATCCCCTTTAAAGCGCCGTACAATCCGCGCCGCCATAGCCGCGCCGATTCCCTTGATGGCTCCGCTTCCCAGATACCGCTCCATGGCCGTCTCATCTTCGGGTGCCAGAATTTCATACTGTTCCACCTGAAGCTGTTCCCCATACAGTGGATGTTCCTTCCTTGTTCCTGCCGCCTGAATCAGTTCCCCTTCCGACAGAACCGAAAAAACACCCACGCAGGTCAGCTCTTCCTCATCCGTCACCATCTGAAAAACCGTATATCCATTTTCCGCGTTCCGAAATACAATATGTTCCACATATCCTTTACATATTTCCACGGCTTTTCCCTTTCCTCCCCATAGCTGCAATGCGATAAAAAGGCTGCCATAAAAAAGGCGAGATTCCCGCCTTTTTTACAACAGCCCCACGCTTCTTTTTCTTTTCTTATTCCTCGTCGCGATGTCCGGACAGGAACTCTACGAACTTACCAGTTCCGATTGCCACGCACTTCATAGGATCCTCTGCAGTCATGGTATTGATACCCGTCTTGGACTCCAGCAGTTCTTCCAGTCCGCGAAGCAGTGCTCCGCCTCCGGTCAGAACGATTCCACGCTCTGCAATATCTGCAGTCAGCTCTGGTGGTGTGCGCTCCAGTACGCTGTGAACAGCTTCCACGATCTGGGAAGTGGTCTCTTTCAACGCCTCTTCTGTCTCCTCGGAAGTAACAGTGACGGTCTTCGGCAGACCGGTGACCAGGTTACGTCCGCGAACGTCAATGCTGTCTACCTCTGCTCTCGGATAGCAGCTTCCTACTTTAATCTTAATATCCTCTGCGGTTCTCTCACCGATGAGCAGGTTATGTTTCTTTCTCATGAAACGGACAATAGCCTCATCGAAATCATCACCTGCAATCTTGATGGAGGTGCTGACAACGGTTCCTCCAAGAGAGATAACAGCGATATCGGTGGTACCTCCTCCGATATCTACGATCATGTTTCCGCACGGTCTGGAAATATCGATACCAGCTCCGATTGCTGCTGCGATCGGCTCCTCGATAATAAATACTTCTCTTGCTCCTGCCTGATAGGTAGCGTCTTCTACTGCTTTCTTCTCTACCTCGGTAACGCCGCTGGGTACACAGACTGCAATCTTCGGTTTCCGGAATGTTTTCTTACCAACTGCCTTGCGGATGAAATGCTCCAGCATCTTCTCCGTAACGGTAAAGTCAGAAATAACACCCTGACGAAGCGGACGGACTGCCACGATATTCCCTGGTGTACGTCCAAGCATCAGTCTTGCTTCCTCACCAATTGCTTTAATCTTATTTGTATCTCTGTCAAACGCCACAACGGACGGCTCTTTTAATACAACTCCCTTGCCCTTAATATACACAAGGATGCTGGCTGTTCCCAAATCAATTCCAACGTCTGTTCCTGCCATAAAAGTTCTCCTTTCGTTCCTTCCTCTATTTCAAATGATGCATCGAATACATTCTGGTGTCAAGGGGCTTGCTTTTCCCCTATCTTGCATAACCTTAGACTCAAAAAATGCTATGCATTTTTTTCGTTAAGTTGTGAGACTCGTTCCCGCGAGTCTCGCAACTTACATTATACCCACTTTCCAGAAAAAAGCAAAGACTTTCTTTTCCGGAATTTCTTATAATTTTCTAAAGTTCTGCAATTCTCGATACACCCACATAGATTTCTGATATTTTGTACCAGGTTCGGTAATCCACAATGCCGGTCACCGGAAGTCCGAAGATGGACTGGAATTTCTCCACGGCTGCTTTGGTAGCCGGTCCATAGATGCCGTCTACCGTAACGGTGGGAAGAGCCGGATAGGATCCCGCAATCACGTTCAGCTGTTCCTGCATCTGGCGCACCTTCGTTCCGCTGGAGCCTTCCGCCAGTTCATATCCAGGCCAGGAAGAGGGTACTCCGGCAATCTCCACCGCCGTATTGATGTAAATACTCTCCCCGTAATAATAGCGCAGAATCTCAATGGTGGAATACCCCTGCTGCCCCAGACTCTGGGAACCCCACTGGGTCATCCAGTTGGGGCAAGATACCTGCCGTCCGTCACAGTACTGAGTCAGAATTGGCTGCTTCACATTGGGTCTGGACAGATAATTTCCAAACATCTCATCCACCACATCGGAAATATCCTGAAAAATATTTCTGCCATAGATCCATTTCTGGTCAAAGGCCGTGGAAGAAGTGATGGTAAAGTCATACCCTTTGTTCCGGTACCATTCCGTATACACCCGGTTCAGCGTAAAGGACATGATTGCCAGCACATTGGCCCGGATGGCTGCATCGGTCCAGGTGGCGTAAATCTCGCTGGAAGCCACATTTTTAATGTAATCCCGGTAACGCACCCAGTAGTTTCTGGCACTGCTGTCCGATGGTGCGCCGTCATGGACGATGACATATTCCGGGATGACCACTCTGCTCAGTACAATCTCTCCGGTCTCCGTCACCGGTTTGATCTCTGCCTCCGCAATCTTGGGCGGATAAGAGCCAAACAGGGTGTGAGGGCCAATGACAATCCGCTGGAACTGTTCCTGGGACACCGATCGTCTCATACGGATTTCCTGTACGGCCGTCTCTCCCGGCAGCACTTCCGTTCCCGCCACTTCCACATCTTCGTAGCCATCCGCCCTCACCTGCACCGTATATTCTGCATAGGGCTGCTCCTCGGAAAAATTCTGGCTGTAATCCGGATTGGGTGCCGGAAGCGCTGTAATCTCCGTCATTCCCGATTCATCCGTGGTCATGGTCCGCACTTCGCTCTGCGGATCTCCCTCATAGGTAATCTGTACCTGCGCCCCCTGTATCGGCCTGCGTGTCCGCTCTTCCACCAGCCACACACGCAGCCCACCCGTCGACGCCGGTTCTCTCTGAATTGGTTCCATTTCATTTTCCGGCATAAAAAAACCTCGTTTCCTATATAATAGCAGCGGATGGCACTGCCTGCCGTCTCCGCTTTCTATAATATATGAACGAGGCTTGTATAGATTCCTGAAATCCCTGATTTATTCCTGTTCTTCGTGATTTTCAGCATCTTTCTTCTGCTGTTCTTCCTGGTTCTCTCCTGCCGGTGCATCCAGGTAAATCTTCTTTGCACAGAACAGTCCGAAAATCAGAATTGCAACACCACCGATCCCGAAGACAATGGATGCTGCCAGCATCATTGTGTGTTCAGTTCCCGTCATTGCTCCCAGATCCTGCATCATATGCACTGCCAGGTAAATCAGATATGCTCCCGCTGCAAGATACAGCACCGGTCTTATTTTTTCTCTTGTATTGTCATCCATGTTGTCAGTCTCCTTTTATTTTCCGCTTATTTTCCTTCGATCTTCTCCAGTTTTTTGTAGGGAAGACGGATATATTTTCCATCCTGCAAAGGCAGATTTTCAAGAGAAACGCCCGCCGCCAGCTGCATAGCCAGACTTAACATGGCCTGGGCCTGCCCTTCCTTATCGTTATAGACCGTTCCCTTCAGCTCTCCTTTGCTCAGCGCTGTCTGTCCCACATCCGTTCCGTCAATGCCGAAGACCGCCGGCCATTCCTCCTGGGGAATCTCCGCTTCCTTCAGGGCGTCCACTGCTCCCAGCGCCATATCGTCGTTGTTGGCCAGCACCAGTTCGATTTCATCCCCATACTGGCTGAGCAGCTGGGTCATTTTGGTCTGGGCCTGCGCCCGGTTCCAGTTGGCAATGGCATAACCAAGCTTTTCTGCTTCCACACCTTTTTCCATGATGGTACTCACTGCATACTCTGTTCGGACAATGGCATCTTGATGATCCATCTCACCTTCCAGAATTACATACTGAAATACGCCGTCCCCGTTTTTATCCACGGACGGATCCTTCAGGAACAGATCCGCTGCCATCTCTCCCTGCATAATCCCGGATTCCAGTGCAGGCGCTCCCACATAGTACAGGCGGTCCCAGCGCTCCAGATCCTGCTCCACCAGTTCCCGGTTAAAAAAGATAATCGGAATATTTTCCTTCTCCGCCATATCGATAATCGTGACCGGTTCCGTCCGGTCCACCAGATTGACACAGATGACATCGCATCCCTGGGCAATCATATTTTCCACCTGGCTGTTCTGGGTGGTCTGGCTTTTTCCTGCATTGTACACTTCCACCTGGATAGACAGATCCGAGTCTGCAGCATCCATGGTCTGGGCTGCGTACTGATTAAACTGTTCCATCAGCTGTGAAATAAAGGTATCATACTGATCGTACAGGGTCACACCAATCTTCACTTCATTCACGTTCCTGCTCTTTTCGCTTTCGCCGCACCCGGTGAGCATCCCGCCAATCATGGAGCAGCATAACAGCAGCGCTGTGTATTTCTTTCTTCTCATTCCACCCTCCTACTGAACGATGGGAAACAAAATCTTCTGGTTGGTCTCATCATACAGGTTGGTCTGGTCAATAACCAGATAACCGGTCTGCACATTGGGACGCCCGGACGCCTGATATTCCAGTTTATACGCCATCTCTTCCACACTCCGGTAGCCCATATGGAATTCATTGGGTGCCACCAGCGTCCGGATCAGCCCTCTGTCTAAATAATACACTACTTTCTCCGAATTTCCTATCCCATAAAGCGCGCAATCCTGTCTTTTTATTCCATTTTCTTCCATATAATCGACCGCACGCTCCGTCTCTGTATTATCAAGGGCAATCACAATATCCGCATGCTTCTCCCAGCATTCCTGCACTGCCTCCATATTCTGGGTTCTCCCCATCTCTGCCAGCGTCCACTGGATCACAGCCCCGGTATTTTTGAGACCTTCCTCCAGTCCTTCCAGCCGCTGCCGGATGGACAGCTGCCCTGTATTTCCGCACAGGACGCCGATTTTCTTTCCCCGCAGGCGTTCTCCGAAATCAGCTTTCAGTTCTCCCGCCAGCACGCTTCCCAGTTTCCGGTTATCCGGCCCTACGGTCTGATAATATTCTTCCGGCGTCATATCTGTTTCCAGCAGCACGCACCGGTTCCTGCTCACCACCTGCTCCAGCCGCTCATGGACGCCTTCGCTGGCATACAGCTGCAGGATCACTCCGTCCACACCGGATTCCAGTTCCCGTTCCACAATATCAAGTTCCGGGGTTTTACTCCACAGAACACCCGTGGATACATAATTCAGCCGGAGCCCATAATCTTTGGCCGCCGCATCCATTCCTTCCTTCAAAGACGTCCAGCGGCTGCTGTTGCTGTTATCCGCAATGACGGACACCGTATAAGTCCGCTCATTATTTCCCTGATCCACAATGGAAAATACCATGGCAACGCTCAGAACCAGAAGTATCACTACGGAAAACATGAGAATTCTTCTATTTTTTGTCATTTTCCGTCTCCCCCTTCAGCTGTTTCATACGTTTTCCATCCAGATACTCCTGAATGTCCGGTGTGTAGGGAATATACGGAATCCGGATCCGTACCGTCGTTCCTTCATCCGGTTCGCTCTCAATTTCCAGTCCGTACTGTTCTCCAAAGCGGATCCGGATCCGGTTATGTACATTGATCACGCCCACTCCGGAACCATGTTTGGGTACATGCTCATTTTCCGTGAGCAGCTTCTCCACCATCTCTTCCGGCATGCCAAGACCATTGTCCTGTACCTCAATGCAGACATCATCCCCGTCCCGGTAGCCGGTCACATGGATCTCTCCCTCATCATCCATGCCTTCCACCCCGTAGTAAATGGCATTTTCCAGAAGAGGCTGCACAATGAGCTTCACGGTACAGCAGTCCTTAATCTCATCCGCAATCTGAAAATCCACCTGGAACCGGTTCTTGTACCGGATTTTCTGGATATTCATATAGTTCTGTGCATGTTTGATCTCGTCCTCCACCCGGATGATGGTCTTTCCTTTGCTCAGACTGATCCGGAACAGGCTGGCCAGCTGAGAAATCATAAAGACTGCATCCTCATACCGCTCGCCCTCTATCATCCAGGTAATGGATTCCAGCGTGTTATACAGGAAATGCGGATTGATCTGGGACTGGAGCGCATCCAGCTCACTCTTCCGCTTCTCTTCCTGCTCAAGCAGCACATCATCCATAAGCTTCCGGATCTGTTCCACCGTGGACTTCAGCGTCCTTCCCAGATGCTCAACCTCGGTAAATCCGCCAATATAAATATCCGGCTGCATGTTTCCAGCTTCCCATTCCTTCACAGAGTCATTCAGCTTCTCCAGCGGTTTTGCAATACTGGAGGATACCATCTGGTTCAGGAAAATGATCATAAGCATGGACAGAATCAACAGCAGCACGAAGAACAGCCGCGTCTCGTACATGCCCATGTTAAAGGC
>CAVCTH010000014.1:0-23167 GCA_963604695.1 Clostridiales bacterium
AATATACCTTCCTGAAAACACGCTCTCAGGACGGCGAGACCGGAGCAGATACAGAAGCGGAAGAAGGAACAGAAAGTTCCAAAGAATAGAGACAGAAACCATGTGGATTACTAAATTTTCCGCATGGTTTTTGTTTATGTTACGGTTACGTACGACCTGACGGCTGCAGTGACAGGCTGTGAGCGGAACCGCTCGCGCTAAGTCCTCGATCCAGCGGTACTAAGATTCGAACATCGCAGCAGGCTCGTTCTCATCAAGTACCGGGACTGCGGACGTTCCTTTCACAGGCTGTCACTTTTGCCCGCACGGTCGTTTCAAATGCCTGTCACTTCGACCTGCCAGGGAGCCGGTATCGTGTTCACAAAATCTCCACAAAAAAATATAAAATACACTTGACAAAGCACTATAGAGAGTGCTATCTTAAGTTACAGGAAATGTTAGCACTCTTACATGTTGAGTGCTAACAGGCGGAAGAAAGGAGAGAATACCATGGAACTGGATGAGAGAAAGAAAAAGATTTTAAAAGTCATTATCCAGAATTACATGGAGACCGGAGAACCCGTTGGATCAAGAACCATATCCAAGGATCCGGACCTGAAGCTTTCCTCTGCTACCATCCGCAATGAGATGTCGGACCTGGAAGAGATGGGCTACATCATTCAGCCCCATACTTCCGCAGGAAGAATTCCTTCCGATAAAGGATACCGGCTGTATGTGGATTACCTGATGCAGGAAAAGGACCGGGAAGTGACGGAGCTGCAGGATCTGATGGTTCAGAGAACGGACCGGCTGGAAAGTGTACTGAAGCAGGTGGTAAAGATCTTGGCAAACGATACCAATTATGCCACGATGGTTTCCACTCCCCAGTATCATCAGAACAAACTAAAATTCATTCAGCTGTCCCGTGTGGACGCCAACCAGATTCTGGCGGTGATTGTAGCGGAAGGAAATGTGATCCGCAACAAACTCTTACCTGTCTGTGAGGAACTGAGTGATGAAAGCATTCTGAAGCTGAACATCCTGCTGAACACCATGCTGAATGGCAAGACCATTCAGGAGATCAATCTTCAGATGATCTCCAGCATGAAAGAACAGGCCGGTATTCACAGTAACATCATCAGTGATGTAGTGGATGCAGTCGCCGAAGCCATTCATTCCGATGAGGGAATGGAAATCTACACCGGCGGGGCCACAAACATTTTCCGTTATCCAGAGTTGAGTGAGAACGGAAAGGCCAGTGAGCTGATACAGACACTGGAAGAAAAACAGAACCTGGTGGATCTGGTTACAGACACACTGAACAAAGACGAAAAAGGAATTCAGGTATATATCGGTAATGAGACGCCGGTAAAATCCATGAAAGACTGCAGTGTTGTCACAGCGACCTACGATCTGGGCGAAGGACTTCAGGGAACCATAGGAATCATTGGTCCCAAGAGAATGGATTACGAGAACGTTATGGGCAAGCTGAAAGCCATGATGGATCAGCTGGATGACGTTTTTCATAAATAGAAAGGCGGAACAACGGTGGAAGAAAACAAGACCATGGAACAGGAACCGGAGGTTCAGGAAGAAGAAGTAAAAGCGGAAGAGACCGAAACCGTGGAAACAGAAGCTCCTGAGACGGCAGAAGAGCCGAAAGCCGATGCGGAACCTGATAAAAAAGGATTCTTCGGAAAGAAGAAAGAGAAAAAAGACAAGAAAGATGAGCAGATCGCAGAACTGACCGACAGAGTCAAACGTCAGCTTGCCGAGTTTGAAAACTTCAGAAACCGTACAGAAAAGGAGAAATCCCAGATGTATACGGTGGGAGCAAGAGATGTGATCGAGAAACTGCTTCCGGTAGTCGATAACTTCGAGAGAGGTTTGAAGAGCATTCCGGAAGATCAGAAAGACGGACCGGTAGCCAGCGGAATGGAAATGATTTACAAACAGCTGATCACGGTTCTTACCGATTTGGGCGTAACCCCCATCGAAGCGGTGGGCCAGGAATTCGATCCCAATCTCCACAACGCAGTGATGCATGCGGAGGATGAGGAACTTGGAGAAAATACCGTATCCGAGGAATTCCAGAAGGGTTATAAATATAAAGATGCAGTGCTTCGTCACAGCATGGTAAAGGTTGTAAACTGACGCGTAAGCAATGAGCAATGCGGGACAGATAACAGGGAAGCAGCTGTCATGCTTGCATGTAAGGCTGCTGAGATGGAATCTGGCACATACGGCGAATGCCGTGACACGAGACGAAGCGGAGCGGAGTCGAGTACGCATTGCGTATGATATGATTTAGTATTTTCAGGAGGAAAAAGAAATGAGCAAGATTATTGGTATTGACTTAGGAACAACGAACTCTTGTGTAGCCGTAATGGAAGGTGGAAAACCTACGGTTGTTGCAAATACAGAAGGAGCAAGAACAACACCGTCTATCGTAGCATTTACAAAGACTGGTGAGCGTCTGGTAGGTGAGCCGGCAAAACGTCAGGCAGTTACCAACTCCGAGAAGACCATCTCTTCCATCAAGAGACATATGGGAACTGATTATAAAGTAGACATCGACGGAAAGAAATATTCTCCGCAGGAGATTTCCGCTATGATCCTGCAGAAGCTGAAAGCAGATGCAGAGAACTATCTGGGCGAGAAAGTAACCGAGGCAGTTATCACCGTTCCGGCATACTTCAACGATGCACAGAGACAGGCAACCAAGGATGCGGGTAAGATCGCAGGACTTGATGTAAAACGTATCATCAACGAGCCGACCGCTGCAGCACTGGCATACGGCCTTGACAATGAGAAAGAGCAGAAGATCATGGTATACGACCTTGGCGGCGGTACCTTCGATGTTTCCATCATCGAGATCGGTGACGGCGTTATCGAGGTTCTGGCTACCGCAGGTGACAACCATCTGGGTGGTGATGACTTCGACCAGAAGATCACAGATTACATGATCGCTGAATTCAAGAAACAGTACGGTGTAGATCTTGGAAACGACAAGATGGCACTGCAGAGACTGAAAGAAGCAGCTGAGAAGGCTAAGAAAGAGCTGTCCGCTTCTACGACAACCAACATCAACCTTCCGTTCATCAGCATGAACGCAGACGGCCCGCTTCACTTTGATATGAACCTGACCAGAGCAAAATTCGATGAGCTGACTCACGATCTGGTAGAGCGTACTGCTAACCCGGTACAGGCAGCTCTCCGCGATGCAGGTATCAGCCCGTCTGAGCTTGGTAAAGTCCTGCTGGTAGGTGGTTCCACACGTATCCCGGCAGTACAGGATAAAGTAAAACAGCTGACCGGACATGAGCCGAGCAAATCTCTGAACCCGGATGAGTGTGTAGCAATCGGTGCTTCCATTCAGGGTGGTAAACTTGCAGGAGATGCAGGTGCCGGTGATATCCTTCTTCTGGATGTTACTCCGCTGTCCCTGTCCATCGAGACCATGGGAGGTATCGCAACCCGTCTGATCGAGAGAAATACTACCATCCCGACCAAGAAGAGCCAGATCTTCTCCACCGCAGCTGATAACCAGACCGCTGTAGACATCAACGTAGTACAGGGTGAGAGACAGTTCGCGAAAGACAACAAATCCCTCGGCCAGTTCCGTCTGGATGGAATCCCGCCTGCAAGACGTGGAGTTCCGCAGATCGAGGTTACCTTTGATATTGATGCCAACGGTATCGTAAATGTATCCGCTAAGGATCTGGGTACCGGAAAAGAGCAGCACATTACCATTACCGCTGGTTCCAACATGTCTGATTCCGATATCGACAAGGCAGTTAAAGAAGCTGCTGAGTTCGAGGCACAGGATAAGAAACGGAAAGAGGCCATTGATGCAAGAAACGATGCAGATGCAATGGTATTCCAGACCGAGAAGGCAATGGAGGAAGCCGGAGATAAGATTGATGCTTCTGAGAAAGCAGCTGTTCAGGAGAAGATTGATTCCCTGAAAGCAGTTGTAGACAGAACTGCAAACCAGACCGATATTTCCGATGCAGACATTAATGCACTGAAATCCGGTAAAGAGGATCTGATGAATGCAGCACAGAAACTGTTCCAGAAGATGTATGAGCAGACTGCAGGCGCACAGGGAGCTGGCCCGCAGGGCGCAGGTCCGGACATGGGCGGCGCAGGACAGAGCACTTCCGGCCCGGCAGATGACGTGGTAGACGGAGATTACCGCGAGGTTTAATCCGTAACAGGATGAAATAAAAATCAGGCAGTGGGGGAGCGATAAACTCCCCGCTGCTTTTTGCGTGTGCGGATGAATTTCAGCTCACAGCAATTCGAAAGGGAAAAGTTATGGCAGAGACGAAGAGAGATTATTACGAGGTTCTTGGCGTAGACCGGAATGCGGATGAGGCAGCTATCAAAAGCGCATACCGAAAACTGGCGAAGAAATATCATCCCGACATGAATCCGGGAGATAAAGATGCAGAGCAGAAATTCAAAGAGGCATCCGAGGCGTATGCCGTATTAAGTGACGCAGATAAAAGAAGAAAATATGACCAGTTCGGTCATGCAGCCTTTGAACAGGGAGGCGGCGGAGCCGGCGGTTATGGCGGATTTGACTTTAACGGCGCAGATATGGGCGATATTTTCGGCGATATCTTCGGCGATATTTTTGGTGGCGGCGGTCGCAGCCGCAGAAACAGCAATGGTCCCATGAGAGGTGCAGACCTGCGCGCCAGTGTGCGGATTACCTTTGATGAGGCAGTCAAAGGCTGTGATAAAGAGCTGGAGCTGACCTTGAAGGATGAGTGTGAGAACTGCCATGGTACCGGAGCAAAACCGGGAACCACACCGCAGACCTGCCCGAAGTGCGGCGGAAAAGGCCAGGTGGTTTATACCCAGCAGTCTCTCTTTGGTATGGTACAGAATGTACGCCCCTGCCCGGACTGTAACGGAACCGGTAAGATTATCAAGGACAAGTGCCCGAACTGCTACGGAACCGGCTATACGTCCAGCAAGAAGAAGATCGCTGTTACGATTCCGGCAGGTATCGACAACGGCCAGAGTATCCGTATCAGAGGAAAGGGAGAGCCGGGTACCAACGGCGGCCCGAGAGGAGATCTCCTTGTAGAAGTGATCGTATCCAGACATCCGATTTTCCAGAGACAGGATATGGATATCTTCTCTACGGTACCCATCAGCTTCCCGGTGGCAGCTCTTGGTGGAACTATCCGTATCAAGACAGTGGACGGAGAAGTTGAGTACGATGTAAAACCGGGTACCCAGACCGACACCCGTATCCGTCTGCGCGGAAAAGGTATGCCGTCCCTGAGAAATAAGAGCACCAGAGGAGATCATTATGTCACTCTGGTAGTGGAAGTACCGACCACCTTAAGCCATGCGGCAAAAGAGGCACTGAAAGAGTACGACCGCGAGAACGGCAATACGCTGAATCAGAAAGCAGAGAGCGGAGCAAAGCCGAAGAAGAAAGGCTTTATGGATAAATTAAAAGAAAATCTGGAAGATCTGTAGGAGAAGAGAGAATGGAACGTAAAAACGCATGGAATACCTATGACGACAAAGCCCTGGAGGAACTGGGACAGGTAACAGAGCAGTACCGCAGATTTATCTCTGAAGGAAAGACGGAGCGGGAATGCGCCCGTCTGGCAGCGGAGATGGCTCGTGAGCATGGTTATATTTCTCTGGAAGAGGCAATGGAAAGCGGAAAGAAGCTGGTTCCCGGAGATAAGGTTTATGCCGTGCATAAGAAAAAACTGGTGGTGCTGTTCCAGATTGGTACGGTTCCCATGGAGAAAGGCATGAACATTCTGGGCGCCCATATCGATTCCCCGCGTCTGGATCTCAAACAGAATCCGTTGTATGAGGATGGCGAGATGGCACTTCTGGATACCCATTACTATGGCGGTATCAAGAAATACCAGTGGGCAGCCATTCCGCTGGCACTGCATGGTGTCGTAGCGAAGAAGGATGGAACCGTCATTGAACTTGCCATTGGTGAGAAGGCAGAGGATCCGGTTCTTGGTATTTCCGATCTTCTGATCCATCTGTCCGGTGAGCAGCTGCAGAAAAAAGCAGCTGTTGTGGTAGAGGGCGAGAACTTGAATATTATTGTCGGCAGCCGTCCGTGGAAAGATCCGGAAGGAAAAGACGAGGAGAAGAAAGAACTCATTAAGAAGACCCTGTTGGAGTACCTGAAGAAAGAATACGGTATGGAAGAGGAAGATTTCCTCTCCGCAGAGCTGGAAGCTGTTCCGGCCGGACAGGCCAGAGATTTCGGTCTGGACCGCAGCATGATCATGGGTTATGGACAGGACGACAGAATCTGTGCGTTTACGTCTCTTCTGGCACAGCTGCATGCGGACAAACCGGCTTACACGGCAGTATGCCTGCTGACGGACAAGGAAGAGATCGGCAGCATGGGTGCCACCGGTATGCAGTCCCGCTATTTTGAAAATGTAGTGGCAGAGGTACTGAACCTGACCGGACAGTATTCGGATCTGGCAGTGAGAAGATGCCTGCAGCATTCCCATATGCTGTCTTCCGACGTCAGTGCGGCATTTGATCCGAACTATGCGTCCGCATTTGAAAAGAAAAATATCGCTTACCTGGGAAGAGGTATGGTATTCAATAAATATACCGGTTCCAGAGGAAAATCCGGTTCCAATGACGCCTGCGCCGAGTATATCGGCGAGCTGCGCGGCATTATGGATGCAGACGGTGTCTGCTGGCAGACTGCAGAGCTTGGAAAGGTTGATCAGGGAGGCGGCGGGACCATCGCCTACATTACCGCCAACTACGGTATGGACGTCATCGACAGCGGCGTAGCGCTTCTGAACATGCACAGTCCGTGGGAAGTATCCAGTAAAGCGGATATTTACGAGGCATACAAAGGATATAAGGCATTCCAGAAAGCAAACTGGGAGAGGTAAGCATATGACAGTCAAAGAGCGTGTACAGGCATTACGAGAGAAAATGAAAGTATCCGGTGTGGCAATGTATGTGGTTCCGTCCACAGACTGCCATGAGTCGGAGTATGTCAGTGAGCATTTCCGGGCAAGAGCCTTTATCACCGGTTTTACCGGATCTGCCGGTACGGCAGTCATCGCGCAGGATGATGCGGGACTGTGGACCGACGGACGGTATTTCCTGCAGGCAGAGGCACAGCTTCAGGGAACGGGTATCCGCCTGTTCCGCATGGGGGAACCGGGCGTGCCGACCGTAGAGGAATATGTACAGGAGCACCTGGAAAAAGGCGAAAAGCTGGGATTTGACGGAAGAGTTATGGGTGCTTCCCGTGCCCTGGCATTTGCAAGGGCAGCAGAGGGAAATGGTGCTTCCCTTTCCACAGAAGAGGACCTGATCGGGGAGATCTGGGCAGACCGCCCGGAAGTACCGGATGCAGATCTCTTTGTGCTGGAAGAAAAATGGAGCGGCGAGACCACAGATCAGAAACTGGCCCGCGTGCGGAAAGCCATGGAAGAAAAGGGCGCTGACCTTCATGTGCTGGCATCCCTGTGTGACATTGCATGGCTCCTCAACATCCGCGGCGGAGATATTCCCTGCGTTCCGGTGGTATTATCCTTCCTGACGGTGACGAAGAAGGACTGCACCTGGTATGTGCGTCCGTCTGTGATCACTGAGAAAATCAGAAACTATGTGGCAGGCTTTGGTATTGCTATCAAAGGATATGATGAGATCTACGGAGATCTCAAAAAAGTTCCGGCCGGCAGCAAAGTACTGCTGGATCAGGGCAATGTAAACTACCGGCTGCTTACCAGCATCCCGGAGGAAGCAGAAGTGCTGAATTGCCCGAACCCGACGGAACTTATGAAGGCCGTGAAAAATGAGACCGAGCAGAAAAATCTTCATCAGTCCCATTTAAAAGAAGGCGTGGCATTCACCAGATTCATGTACTGGCTGAAGACAAGAGTTGGCAAGGAGAAGATCACAGAGATCTCCGCAGCTGAGCATCTGGCAGCCCTCAGAAGAGAGCAGAAAGACCTGGTGGAGTTAAGCTTTGCTCCCATCTGCGGATACGGTGAGCACGGAGCTATCGTCCATTATTCCGCAACAGAGGAATCCGATGTGGAGCTGAAGCCGGAGAGCTTCTTCCTGGTGGATGCAGGCGGACATTATCTGGATGGCACCACCGATACCACCCGTACCTTTGCCATGGGACCGCTGACAGACGAGCAGAAGCAGATGTACACGGCAGTATTAAGAGGTCATTTAAATCTTGCTCATGCCAGATTCCTGAAAGGATGCTCCGGTTATAACCTTGATGTAATCTGCCGGACACCTCTGTGGCAGCTGGGCATGGATTACAAACACGGCACCGGCCATGGAGTCGGATATCTGCTCAATGTCCATGAAGGCCCCAACGCATTCCGTTGGAAACTGCTGGATGGAACCAATGCAGCAGAACTGGAGCCGGGCATGGTGACCACCGACGAACCGGGCGTATACCTGGAAGGAAAGTACGGCATCCGCCTGGAGAACGAGCTTCTCTGCGTGGAAGGTCCGAAGAACGAGTACGGTCAGTTCCTGGAGTTCGAGATCCTGACCCTGATCCCGTGGGATCTGGATGCAGTGGACCCGGCCCAGATGACGGAACAGGAACGCACATGGCTCAATGAATATCATCACACCGTCTATGAAGCAATCGCACCGCATCTTCCGAAAGAAGAGCAGGAGTGGCTGGCTCATGCGACGAGAGCGATTTGATATAAAATTTCATATCAATTCACTATGGAATGAATCAATTTCTCTTGACATTAGCCATTGGATTTGCTAAGATGTAGAAAATTAATTGAATCAAGTATCACTTTAAACCGATGAAGCGGAGATAACGGTGATGATGGACGCACAGAGAGCCCGGGAAGCTGAGAGCCGGACCGAACCCACATGATCAAATGGACCGCCGAGGGCGCAGGGAAAGGAATAGAGTTCCGAGTATTCTGCGACGTGAGGGCATACGTCAGTTGCCGGGAATATGTTGGTATTCCGTAAGGGTGCGGAGATTTTTGAATATCCGCAAAACAAGGTGGCACCGCGGGAAATGTAGATGACTCGTCCTTGACAGATTTCAGAGGAAATTTGTCGAGGGCGTTTTTTGTTAGGAAAGCCCCGGACAGCGGGCAGATGACAGGCATGCTTGCATGCGCTGACATCTGCACATTGGACGGGCAAGGAAACATGAGCAAGTAGGTCGGTAGACCGGATTGCGAATGTTTCGGCGGATGCGGGAGTGCATAAGCACGTAGCATCCGGCTTTCCACCAAAATGTGAATTATGAAAGGAGAACACCATGAACATCAGACCGAATCTTCAGGAAGCTTCCGCACTGGCGGCGCAGGGCATTTACAAATGTATTCCGGTGAGCACGGAGCTGTACTCGGATCTTTACACTCCCATTGAAGTATTACGAAAACTGAAACGGGTCAGCAGACACTGCTATATGCTGGAATCCATCGAGGACAATGAAAAGTGGGGACGCTACACCTTTCTGGGCTACGACCCGAAGCTGGAGCTGACCTGCACGAACGGAACACTGACCGTCAAAAACGGAACATCCATGGTGTTTGAGACGAAGCATCCCGGCGAGTACATCCGCCAGATCGTGAAAGAAAATAAAAGTCCGAGGCTGGAAGGCATGCCGACCTTCACCGGCGGCCTGGTAGGATATTTCTCCTACGATTACATGAAATATGCGGAACCGGCCCTGAAGCTGGACGCAAAGGACGAGGAAGGCTTTAAAGATGTGGACCTGATGCTGTTTGACAAAGTCATCGCCTTTGACCACTTCCGGCAGAAAGTTATCCTCATCGTCAATATCCGCTGTGAGGATCTGGAGACGGAATACCACAAGGCAGAGGTGGAACTGGAGACCATGAGACGCCTCCTCTCCGACGGGGAGATGGCTCCGCTGGAACCGGGCCGCTGCACTTCCGATTTCCGGGCGCTGTTCGACAAAGAGCGGTACTGCAATATGGTGGAGAAAGCCAAGCACTACATCCGGGAGGGAGACATTTTCCAGGTGGTACTTTCCAACCGGCTGGAAGCGGACTATGAAGGAAGCCTCCTCAACACCTACCGGGTATTGAGAACATTAAATCCTTCCCCGTATATGTTCTATTTTTCCAGTGACGACATGGAGATCGCCGGAGCTTCCCCGGAGACACTGGTGAAGCTGGAGAACCGGACGCTTCACACCTTCCCGCTGGCAGGCACCCGGCCAAGAGGAGCCACAGAAGAGGAAGACCAGAGACTGGAAGAAGAACTGCTGGCAGACGAAAAAGAGCGGGCTGAGCACAATATGCTGGTGGACCTGGGAAGAAATGACATCGGAAAGATCAGCGAGTTTGGTTCTGTGAAAGTAGAAAAATACATGACCATCGAGCGGTTCTCCCACGTCATGCATATCGGTTCCACCGTGACGGGAACCATCCGGGAGGATCTGGATGCGGCAGACGCCGTGGACGCTATTCTTCCTGCAGGCACCCTTTCGGGAGCACCGAAGATCCGGGCCTGCGAGATCATCAATGAACTGGAAGACAATAAGAGAGGCATCTACGGAGGAGCCGTAGGATATATTGATTTTACCGGAAATCTGGACACATGCATTGCTATCCGGCTGGCCTATAAGAAAAATGGCAAAGTCTTCGTGAGAAGCGGAGCCGGCATTGTGGCAGACAGTGTTCCGGAAAAAGAATATGAAGAGTGCATCAACAAGGCAAAGGCTGTGAGAAGAGCACTGGAGATGGCACAGGAGGACGCAGACTTATGATTTTACTGATTGATAATTATGACAGCTTTTCCTATAACCTGTATCAGCTCATCGGTTCCATCAATCCGGACATCAAAGTGATCCGGAACGACCAGATGACGGTGGAAGAGATCCGGGAGCTGAAGCCGGAGCGCATCATTCTCTCGCCGGGTCCCGGATTTCCAAAGGATGCGGGCATCTGCATCGAAGCGGCAAAGGAGCTTGGAAAAGAGATCCCTGTCTTTGGCGTCTGCCTTGGCCATCAGGCCATCTGCGAAGCCTTTGGAGCGACGGTCTCCTATGCATCGCATCTCATGCACGGCAAGCAGTCCATGGTGACTCTGGACACCGACTGTCCCATTTTTAAAGGCATGAAAAAGACCATTCCGGCAGCCAGATATCATTCCCTGGCAGCGGTTCGGGAGACCATGCCGGAAGAACTGAAAATCACAGCGGAGACCGAAGATGGCGAGATCATGGGAGTCATGCATCGGGAATATCCCATCTACGGCGTCCAGTTCCATCCGGAATCCATTCTGACACCGGACGGATATGAAATACTGAAAAATTTTTGCGGAGGATTAAAGAAATGATTAAAGAAGCAACAGCAGCACTGATTGACCACAAAGATCTGACCTATGAGCAGGCCAACGCAGTTGTAAACGAGATTATGAACGGGGAGACCTCCCAGGTACAGACCGCCGCATTTCTGGCAGCCCTGGCCGCAAAAGGAGAGACCATCGAGGAGATCAGCGCATGCGCCGCTGCCATGCGGGCACACGCACTTCCAGTTGATTATGACGGAGACCTGTTAGAAATCGTTGGAACCGGCGGAGACGGAGCCGGATCCTTCAATATTTCCACCACTGCTTCCCTGGTAATCGCTGCAGGTGGTATTCCGGTAGCAAAACATGGAAACCGTGCAGCATCCTCCAAGAGCGGAGCAGCAGACTGTCTGGAAGCACTGGGAGTCAACATCGACCTTTCCCCGGAGAAATGTGTGGAGCTTCTGAAAAAGATCGGCATCTGCTTCTTCTTCGCACAGAAATATCACACTTCCATGAAATATGTGGGACCGGTAAGAAAAGAGCTGGGTGTGCGGACGGTATTTAACCTGTTAGGACCGCTGACCAATCCGGGACATGCCAACATGCAGGTGCTGGGCGTCTATGCAGAGGATTTACTGGAGCCTATGGCAAAGGTTCTGTATCAGCTGGGCGTGAAGAGAGGCATGGTGGTCTATGGACAGGATAAGCTGGATGAGATTTCCGCCTGCGCGCCTACTTCCATCTGTGAGTTCCAGGACGGCAGTTACCGGACGTATGTGATTCAGCCGGAAGATTTCGGTATGAAAACCGCAACCAGGGATGCATTGAAGGGCGGAACTCCGCAGGAAAATGCACAGATTACCAGAGATATCCTGAATGGTGAGCAGGGAGCCAAGAGAAATGCAGTCCTTTTAAATGCAGGTGCAGGCCTCTATATCGGCGGCAAAGCCGATACCTTCCGGGAGGGCGTGGAACTGGCAGCATCTCTCATTGACGGCGGTCAGGCAAAACAGAAACTGGAAGATTTTATCAAGGAATCCAACCGATAAGGAGTTACGTGATGATATTAGACGAACTGGCTGCCTATGCAGCTTACCGGGTAGAGGAAGCGAAGAAGAAGCTTCCCATGGAGGAACTCCGCGCACAGGCAGAAAGCCTTCCCAAAGGAGATTTCCGGTTTGAAAAGGCACTGAAAAAGAAAGGCATGTCCTTTATCTGCGAGGTGAAGAAAGCATCCCCGTCCAAGGGTGTGATCGCAGAGGATTTTCCTTATACGAAGATTGCCGCAGCTTACGAAGCGGCAGGTGCGGACTGCGTGTCCGTGCTGACGGAGCCCAAGTGGTTCCTGGGATCGGATGAAATTTTCCGGGAAATCCGGGCAACGATTTCCCTTCCCATGATCCGGAAAGATTTTACGGTAGATCCGTACCAGATCTACGAGGCAAAGGTGATGGGAGCGGATGCGGTGCTTCTGATCTGCGCGCTGCTTCCCACGGAGAAGCTGAAGGAGTATCTGACCATCTGTGAGACACTGGGGCTCACGGCACTGGTGGAAACCCACGACGAGGCGGAGATTGCGTCGGCGGTGGAGGCAGGAGCCAGGGTCATCGGCGTCAACAACCGGAATCTGAAGAACTTTACGGTAGATTTCTCTAATTCCGCAAAGCTTCGTTCCCTGATTCCGGCGGAAGCTGTCTTCGTGGCAGAATCCGGAGTGAAGGATGCAGAGGATGTGGGTGCTCTTTCCGCCATCGGAGCGGATGCGGTTCTGGTAGGCGAAGCGCTCATGCGGGCGGCAGATAAGCAGGCGGAACTGGCACGGTTCCGGGAGGCGGCAGATGAGCAGCACAAAGATTAAAATCTGCGGATTATACCGGGAACAGCATGTGGATTATGTAAATGCTGCAGGACCGGATTATGCGGGATTTGTCTTCTATCCCCCCAGCCACCGGTATGTGAGCAGGGAAGAAATGAAACGGCTGCGGGAGCGGCTGAGTCATAAGATTCCGGCGGTGGGCGTCTTCGTCAATGTGCCCATGGAGGAGGTTGCTTCCTATATAGAAGAAGGGGTGATTCAGATTGCACAGCTTCACGGAGCGGAGACGGAGGAAGACATCCGGAAGCTTCGGATGCTGGCGCCGAAGGCGGAGATCTGGAAAGCCTTTAAAATCCTGGATGCCGGAACGCTTTCCGAAGTGCAGAACAGCGAAGCGGACCGGATTCTTCTGGACAATGGATATGGAACCGGCAAATGCTTTGACTGGCAGCTGTTAAGAGAACAGGCGCCCACACGACCGTACCTGCTGGCAGGGGGCCTGCGGGCAGAGAATATAGAAGAGGCACTGGAACGGTTCAGCCCCTGGGGCGTGGACATCAGTTCCGGTGTGGAGACGGAAAAAGAAAAGGATTTTGATAAAATCCGGAATATCATAGAAATCATAAGGAGCAGATAAGATGGAAAAGAATACATCCAGAGGACGTTTTGGAATTCACGGCGGACAGTATATCCCCGAAACGCTCATGAATGCGGTGATCGAACTGGAAGAAGCCTATAATCATTATAAGGATGATCCGCAGTTTCAGGCAGAGCTGACTGACCTTCTAAATAACTATGCAGGCAGACCGTCAAGACTGTACTATGCAAAAAAAATGACGGAAGATCTGGGCGGTGCAAAGATTTATTTAAAGAGAGAGGATCTCAATCACACCGGCGCCCATAAGATCAATAACGTGCTGGGACAGGTACTGCTGGCAAAGAAGATGGGCAAGACCAGAGTCATTGCAGAGACCGGAGCCGGACAGCACGGTGTGGCAACCGCCACGGCAGCAGCTCTTATGGGCATGGAGTGTGAAGTGTTCATGGGAAAAGAGGACACCGAGCGTCAGGCATTGAATGTATATAAAATGCGGCTGCTGGGAGCAACCGTACATCCCGTATCCTCCGGAACCGGTACTTTAAAAGACGCGGTTTCTGAGACCATGAGAGAGTGGACCAACCGGATTTCCGATACTCATTATGTACTGGGTTCCGTCATGGGACCGCATCCCTTCCCGACCATTGTCCGTGATTTCCAGGCAGTGATTTCCAAAGAAATCAAGGAGCAGTGTCTGGCAGCAGAAGGAAGACTTCCGGATGCTGTGCTGGCCTGCGTGGGCGGCGGCTCCAATGCCATCGGAACCTTCTATCATTTCATTGAGGATGAAGGCGTACGGCTCATCGGCTGCGAGGCAGCGGGACGCGGCATTGATACCTTTGAGACGGCAGCTACCATTGCTACCGGAAAACTCGGTATTTTCCATGGCATGAAATCCTATTTCTGTCAGGACAAATACGGCCAGATTGCACCGGTTTACTCCATTTCTGCCGGACTTGACTATCCGGGCGTCGGACCGGAACATGCATGGCTTCATGACACGGGACGGGCAGAATATGTGGCCATTACTGACGATCAGGCAGTAGATGCTTTTGAATACTTAAGCAGAACAGAAGGCATTATTCCGGCCATTGAGAGCGCCCATGCAGTAGCCTATGCAAGAGAACTGGCACCGAAGATGGACAAAGACCAGATTATGGTCATCACCATTTCCGGAAGAGGAGATAAGGACTGTGCGGCCATCGCCCGCTACAGAGGGGAGGATATCCATGAGTAGAATCAAAGAAGCATTTCAGAACGGAAAGGCATTTATTCCATTTATCACCTGCGGAGACCCGGATCTGGGGACAACGAAGGAAATTGTAAAGGCCATGGTGGATAACGGCGCCGATCTTGTGGAGCTTGGCATCCCGTTCTCAGATCCGACCGCGGAAGGCCCGGTCATCCAGGGCGCAAACCTGCGGGCTTTAAAAGGCGGCGTGACCACCGATAAAATATTTGATATGGTAGCAGAACTCCGGAAAGAAGTAAGCGTTCCCATGGTATTCATGACCTATGCCAATGTGGTCTATTCCTACGGTATCGAGCGTTTTGCAAAAAGAGCTGCGGAAGTGGGCATGGACGGCCTGATTCTGCCGGATGTGCCCTATGAAGAAAAAGAAGAATTTGCACCGGCATTCCGGGAGCAGGGCATGGATCTCATTTCCCTTATCGCACCCACCTCTCACGAGCGGATTGCCATGATTGCAAAAGAAGCGGAAGGCTTTATTTATTGCGTCTCCTCGTTGGGCGTTACCGGTATGAGAAGCGTCATCACCACCGATGTGGGAGCCATGGTGAAGCTGGTAAAAGAAGTGTCCGACATCCCGGCAGCCATCGGTTTCGGTATCTCCAACCCGGAGCAGGCAGCAAATATGGCGGAGAAATCAGATGGCGTCATTGTAGGTTCCGCCATCGTCAAACTCGTGGAAAAATACGGTAAAGACGCGCCTTCCCACGTAGCTGAATTTGTAAAAAGCATGAAGGATGCGATCTGACCAAAGTTCATATTCATAGATGAAGGGGCATGAGAAGGTGACAGCCTGTGAAAGGAACGTCCGCAGTCCCGGTACTTCACGAGAACGAGCAGAATGCGACATTCGAGTGTTAGTACCGCTGGATCGAGGACTTAGCGCGAGCGGTTCCGCTCACAGCCTGTCACTTCGAACTGCCCTTTTTTTCGGTGAATGGGGGCTCTGAATCATAAACAAATCCTGAAAAAACTGTGAAACAGGTTGACTTTCTCGCCGCCAGGCTATATCTTTATAAGAAATACGAAATCTGAAAAGAGAGAGTTTATATGAATCATAATAAAAAATTTTCATTTGGAAAGACAGGACTTTTGCTGGCCATGCTGCTCTGGTGCTTTGGCATGACAGCGTTTGCGGCTCCTTCTGTGGAAGGAGATACGGATCTGACCATCAAAAAGGACAAAACCGTATCCGCCAGCTACACAGTAACAGCGGATGATACCATTGATTCCGTCAAGCTGGTATTATCCTATGACAAAGACCAGGTAACCTATATGTCCGGAAGCGGCGGTAACAATTTCTCCGGAAATGGTGGAAACGGTACCGTAGAGTTATCCAGCAAGCCTGGTACCGACAGCGCTTCCTTTGAAGTTATTTTCCGTGGAAATGAGGACGGCGATACCACCGTTACCATCAGTTCCTGTGTGATTGAGAGCAATGGAGAGCAGATTGACGCACTGACCGGAGAAAGCGTGAGCAGCGAGCAGACCTCTTCTGATTCCGATGAGGAGAGCGAAGAAGACGAAGGAAAAGCAAGCTTTGTCATCGACAACCGTACATTCTATGTACGCCGTCCGGATGATATGGACGGATTTACTGCACAGCATATGACCATTCAGGGTTATGACTGCAGAGTGCTGAAGAGCGATACCCTGGATCTTTACGTAGTCAGACTGAGAAGTGATAATGGAACTTATCGTGATGACTTTGTTTACAATCCGGAAAATGACAGCGTCATTCCGTTTGTACAGATGCAGAGCGGAAATGATACCGTCATCTTTATTGAGCCGGATGAGAATGAAGTTCCGACCCGTTATACTTACGTGGATCTGGGCTGGGGCCCGAAATATACCATTCCTGCCTACAAGCACTACAATCTGGATGGCGTAGATGAGATTCAGGATGACTCCAACCGTTATCTGGTCTATGGTATCAACCAGGATGGAGAGAAGAACTGGTACAATTTCGATTATGATAAAAATTCCCTGCAGCTGTTCGACAGCGTGGCTTATCAGGGCGAGCAGGATTATATTACCGAACTGGAGACCAAGGAAGACGGACTCCGTGAGGAACTGAGCTGGCAGGCACAGAGATACAATCAGGATATGGGCCGTCGTCTGGCAATTATTCTGGTGCTGACGCTGCTGGTGGTTATCTTTGGAAATGTGGCAGTGTTCCAGCATCTGCGTATGAAGAAAATGCAGCTGGCGGATCCGGAAGAATATGAGGATGACGAGGAATCCTCCGGGAAAGAAAAGGAGACCGGTTCCCTGATCGTGGGAGATCTGGAAGAAAACGAGACGGATTTCACCGAGCCGGGCGATGACGATGATGATCTGGAGATCATTGATCTGGACGATACGGACGACGAAGAATAGAAAAACAAATGAGAACTGCCATCGGGAGATTAGATTCTGATGGCAGTCTTTTTGTCTTCCGGAAAATAAAGACGGTGGGTTGACCGGAGCAGACAATACTGTTATACTGTTCGTATAACAGTATGATATACAAAGGACAGGTGATACCATGTATCTGGAAATTGATTTTAACAGTGACGAGGCATTTTATGTGCAGCTCTGTAATCAGATTATTATCGGAATTGCCACATCCCGCCTGCAGGAGGGAGATCCCCTTCCCAGTGTGCGGCAGCTGGCGGACCAGATTGGAATTAACATGCATACGGTGAACAAGGCCTATTCCATTTTAAGGCAGGAGGGCTACATCCGCCTGGACCGGAGAACCGGAGCTGTCATTGCCGTGGATGCAGATAAGATCAAAGCGCTGGAAGATATGAAAAAAGAGCTTCTGATGACGTTAGCCAAAGGAAGCTGCAGAAATATTACAAGAGAAGAAGTGCATCAGCTGATCGACGAGATTTACGAAGAATATGCTGGATAAGGAGGATTGCTGATACGATGGGTATGTATACGGAACAGGCAGAATCAGCCCTGAAGCGGGCACAGAAGATTTCTGCCAGAATGCAGCATCCCTATACGGGAACGGAACACATTCTGCTGGGACTTCTGGACGAGAAGGACAGTACAGCAGGGCAGGTGCTTGCCGGTGCCGGGGTAACCCGTAAGGGACTGGAGGAAATGATTGACCAGCTCATCGCGCCGGAAGGCGGCGTACTGCTGGATGAAGGAAGAGGATTTACGCCCCGCGCGAAGAAAATTCTGGATGATGCGGTGACAGAAGCAAAGCGGTTTCACGAAGAACAGGCAGGAACGGAGCATATTCTCATTGCCATTTTAAAGGATGGAGAATGTGTGGGTTACCGCCTTTTAAATACCATGAATATCCGTCTGCGGGAGCTTTACACGGCGTTGGTGGCTTCCATGGGTGAGAAAGCTTCTGAATATAAGGACGAGGCGAAAAATACCGGTACCCAGACGCTGGAACAGTTCAGCCGGGATCTGACCGCCCTTGCGGAAGATGGAAAGCTGGATCCGGTCATCGGACGGGAAGAGGAAATCCAGCGGGTGATCCAGGTGTTAAGCCGCCGGACCAAGAACAATCCCTGCCTGATCGGTGAGCCGGGTGTAGGAAAGACTGCCATTGTGGAAGGACTTGCAGCGAGAATCGCCGAGGGAAGAGTGCCGGAGACCATCCGGGACAAACGGCTCTGCATTCTGGATTTGACGGCTATGGTGGCAGGCTCCAAGTACCGGGGCGAATTTGAGGAACGAATTAAAAATGTCATTGACGAAGTGCGCCGGGACGGCCAGGTGCTGCTGTTTATTGACGAGCTGCATACCATCATCGGAGCCGGTGGTGCGGAGGGCGCCATGGATGCGTCCAACATACTGAAACCGGCCATGGCCAGAGGCGAGATCCAGATTATCGGAGCTACCACGCTGGAAGAGTACCGGAAGCATATTGAGAAGGATGCGGCACTGGAGCGCCGGTTCCAGCCGGTAACGGTGGAAGAAGCAGGCGTGGAGCAGACTATTGAGATTTTAAAAGGGCTGCGTCCTTATTATGAGAAACATCATCAGGTGACCATTACGGATGAGGCGCTGGAAGCAGCGGCCAGACTTTCCGAGCGGTATGTAAATGACCGTTTCCTGCCGGATAAGGCCATCGATCTGATGGATGAGGCGGCAGCAGGTCTGAAGATCGGCCGCTATGACAAAACAGAAAGCCAGGCAGAAAAGAACCGGGAACTTCCCAAAGTAAGAGAAGAACTGGAGCAGGCGCTGATCCGGGGAGATCTGGAAGCAGCCAGAGCCAGCCGGATCCGTCTGGAAGAACTGGAACAGGCAGAGGAACGCCACACTTCCCGCAAAGGAAAGAGAACGCCGGTACTTACCGAGGCACAGATTGCCGATACGGTGTCCAAGTGGACGAAGATTCCGGTGCAGCGGCTGGCAGAAGCAGAGTCCCAGCGGTTAAGAAGGCTGGAGCAGACCCTTCACAAACGGGTGATTGGACAGGACGAAGCTGTATCCGCAGTGGCAAAGGCGGTAAAGAGAGGCCGTGTAGGCTTAAAGGATCCAAAGCGCCCCATCGGTTCTTTCCTGTTCTTAGGACCCACCGGTGTTGGTAAGACGGAACTTTCCAAAGCGCTGGCGGAAGTATTATTTGGAAAAGAAGATGCGCTGATCCGGGTTGATATGTCCGAGTACATGGAGAAGCACAGCGTGGCAAAGATCATCGGTTCCCCGCCAGGATATGTAGGTCATGATGACGGCGGACAGTTAAGTGAAAAAGTACGGAGAAATCCTTACGCGGTCATTCTGTTCGATGAGATCGAAAAAGCGCATCCGGATGTATTTAACATTCTGCTGCAGGTGCTGGATGACGGACATATTACAGATTCCCAGGGCCGGAAAGTAGATTTCAAAAATACCGTTATTATTATGACCTCCAATGCAGGTGCCGGAGCCATTGTGTCTCCGAAGAAACTGGGATTTGCCTCCGCGGAGGATGCAAAACAGGACTACGAGTTCATGAAGAACAGCGTCATGAATGAGGTAAAACAGATTTTCAAACCGGAGTTTTTAAACCGTATTGACGAGACTCTGGTCTTCCATACCCTGCAGAAAGACGAGATTGCGAAGATTGCAGGACTTCTGCTGGAGGAACTGACCAAACGGTGCAGGGATCAGCTTTCCATCGAGGTTTCTTTCAAGGATTCCGTGAGAAAATGGCTGGCGGAGACCGGATATGACGCCAAATACGGCGCACGTCCGCTGAAACGTGTGATTCAGAATAAGCTGGAAGATCCTATGGCAGATGAGATTCTGTCCGGAAAGATCAAAAACGGAGATCATGTGGACGTGAAAGTGGTCAATGGTAAAGTGAAAATCTCTGTCAGGGAAGAGGGCTGAACATGAAAAAGAATGCAACCGTTTTCTTCTGTCAGGAGTGCGGATATGAATCGGCAAAATGGCTGGGCCAGTGCCCGGCCTGCCATGAGTGGAACACCTTTGCGGAGGAACCGAAGGCTCCCTCTTCCAGAGGAAAGAGTGCAGGGGGAAGTTCCAGAAGAGAGGGGACGAAAGAACCTGTCTCATTAAAACATATTGATTCTGACAGCCAGTCCCGGATTTCCACGGGAATGGCAGAACTGGACCAGGTACTGGGCGGCGGTATTGTGCCGGGCTCCCTGGTGCTGGTGGGTGGAGATCCTGGTATCGGTAAATCCACACTGCTTCTGCAGGTGTGCCGGAATCTGGCGGAACGGCTTGACCAGGTGCTGTATATTTCCGGAGAGGAATCATTGCAGCAGATCAAGCTTCGTGCCACGCGGATCGGAGAATTCACCGATTCCATGAAACTGCTGTGCGAAACCAATCTGGCGGATATCGAGGATGTGGTTCTGAAGAAAAAGCCGGATGTGGTCATTATCGACTCTATCCAGACCATGTTTCAGGAAGATATTTCCTCTGCACCGGGCAGCGTATCCCAGGTGCGGGAAGCGACCGGCGTGCTCATGCGACTGGCAAAGGAGCAGAACATTGCCATTTTTATTGTGGGTCATGTAACCAAAGAAGGAACCGTGGCAGGACCGAGAGTGCTGGAACATATGGTGGATACGGTGCTTTATTTTGAGGGCGACCGTCATGCTTCCTACCGTATCTTACGGGGCGTGAAAAACCGTTTTGGCTCCACTAATGAGATCGGCGTTTTTGAAATGACGGACAAAGGACTCCGGGAAGTGGCGAATCCGTCGGAATATATGCTGAGCGGAAAGCCGGAGGGAGCTTCCGGTTCTGTGGTGGTATGTACTATGGAAGGAACCAGACCCATGCTGCTGGAAGTGCAGGCGCTGGTCTGCAGAACTAATTTCGGACTGCCCAGGAGAACGGCGGCGGGAATGGATTACAATCGTTTGAATCTTCTCATGGCCGTGCTGGAGAAGAGGCTGAATCTTCCATTGTCCGGCTATGACGCTTATGTGAACATTGCAGGCGGCGTGAAGCTCAATGAACCGGCCATGGATCTGGGCCTGGTGCTGGCGGTTATTTCCAGTTACCGGGATATTCCCATTCCGGATAAGACGCTGGTGTTCGGGGAAGTGGGCTTAAGCGGCGAAGTCCGGGCAGTCAGCATGGCGGCACAGCGGGTACAGGAGGCAAGAAGACTGGGATTTGACCGGATTATTCTACCGAAAGCCTGTATGGATCAGATCAGGCAGCTGGAAGGGGTGCGTCTGGTAGGAGTATCCACCGTCAGAGACGCCATGGAGGCGCTTGGATAACGAAAAAAATTTGATTTTTCCGAATTTTATCATTGACACGGTCGAGGGGTTGTGATAAACTAGCGTAGTGTCAGTGATACATAGGGATATAGTTCAGTTGGTAGAACGTTGGTCTCCAAAACCAAATGTCGAGGGTTCGAGTCCTTCTGTCCCTGCTAAGGCTTCGGAAATTTATTTTCCGAAGCTATTTTTTTACTCTGCAAGAGCCAATACAAAGAGCAATGCTCTGGCAGGATGGAAAGGAATACGATACATGAAACGAGCACTGGTATGGATGATGACCGGTATGATACTTCTGACCGCAGGCTGCGGCCAGACCCTGTCCACGGAGGAAGCGGCATCCGAAGAACCAAAGGTGATTGATATGGAAACGGAAGAAGAGACGGCGGAGGAGCCGGAGGAAACACTTCCGGAGCGGACGGAAAAGGGAGAGCGGCTGGAAGAGATCCGGAAATCCGGCGTGCTTCTCATTGGTATTTCCCCGGATTATGCACCATTTGCATTTAAGACCACAGACGAAGAGGGTAATGAAGTCTGCGCGGGCTCCGATGTGGAACTGGGCAAATATCTGGCAGAAGAACTTGGCGTAGAGGCGGAATTTGTGGAAATGGAATTTGACGACTGCCTGAAAGCGGCGAAGGAAGGCACCGTGGATCTGGTGCTGCTGGGCATGCTCCCGGAGGAAGACCGTACCGCTTATGTGGATTTTACAGACAGCTACTATGAACCGGGTGAGCAGGTGCTTCTGGTACGGAAGACCCAGGCGGAAAAATTTAAGACACTGGATGATTTTGCAGGAAAGACTGTGGAAGCCCAGTATGGTTCCCTGCAGGCGCAGCTGGTAACAGAGCAGCTGCCGGAAAGCTACATGGAACTTTCCGATACAGCGGAGGATGGCGTGTTCCAGGTACGGATCGGAAAAGCCGATGCAGTGGCACTGGATGGAAGTCTGGCAGAAGATGTGCTGGCGGAAAATGAGGAACTTGCTCTGGCAAAAGCAGCGTTTACCTATGAACAGGAGGGCGTTGTGGCCGGTGTGGTCAAAGGAGAAAGCGAATTGCTTGAGAAGATCAATGAGCTGATCGAGAAGGCCGTGGGAGAGAAGATGTACCTTCAGTGGCTGGATGCGGCCACGGCACAGGCAAGACCGTAAATTTACTTTTGCAGGCAAACATGCTATAGTAGAAGAGAATTGGGGAAAGGAAGTGAAGGCCATGAGAGAGATCAGGACCGGACAGTTTTACAGACATTTTAAAGGTGGATTGTACCAGGTAGCAGCCGTTGCGACTCATACGGAGACCGGGGAGAAGCTGGTGGTCTATCAGGCATTGTACGGAAATTATGGGGTATATGCGAGACCCTATGAGATGTTTATCAGTGAAGTAGACCGTGCAAAATATCCGGATGCAGGGCAGACTTATCGGTTTGAACTGGTGAAACCGGGGAAAGAAGAATCAGGAGAAGAACCGGAAAAACAGCCGGAAAGCGTGAGCAGACCGGAACAGCCTGCTGAG
>CAVCTH010000015.1:0-5901 GCA_963604695.1 Clostridiales bacterium
TGGTATCCAGACCGTGACAGGTGTCCGTGTCCTGATCCGCTATGATGTGGAGAACATTTCTGATGAGACTTTTGAAGAAGCCTGCCATACTGTATTTGCAGAGCCGCCGGTAGATACTCTTTATCAGGAGAGCTTTGAGACGGCAGAAGGAGCTGCAGTGTTCGGTGTTGAGTTCCTTCCGGGACAGTTCGACCAGAGAGCAGATTCCGCAGTACAGTGCGTACAGTTCTTAAATTCCGCTGAAAAACCGGTAATCCGTACCGCTGTTATCTATGTAATCGAAGGAAATACAACAGAGGCAGAGCTTGCCTCCATCAAAGCATTCTGCATTAACCCGGTGGATTCCCGCGAGACCGCTATGGAGAAACCGGAGACGCTGGTAACCGTATTTGACGATCCGGCCGATGTGAAGATTTTTGACGGATTTAAAGATATGCCGGAGGAAGAGTTAAAAGAACTTTACAGTTCCCTGAATCTGGCCATGACTTTCAAGGATTTCCTGCATATCCAGAACTATTTCAGAGGTGAGGAGAACCGTGACCCGTCCATGACCGAGATCCGTGTGCTGGATACCTACTGGTCCGATCACTGCCGCCACACCACCTTCTCCACTGAGCTGAAGGATGTGAAATTTGAAGACGGATATTATCGTGCACCGATTGAGAAGACCTACGAGCAGTACGTAGCTGACCATAAAGAGATTTTCAAAGGAAGAAACGACAAATTCATCTGCCTTATGGATCTGGCACTGATGGCCATGAGAAAACTGAAAAAAGAAGGAAAACTGCAGGATCAGGAAGAGTCTGATGAGATCAATGCCTGCTCCATCGTGGTTCCGGTAGAGATCGACGGAGAGACCGAGGAGTGGCTGGTCAACTTCAAGAATGAGACTCACAACCATCCGACGGAGATCGAGCCGTTCGGTGGTGCAGCTACCTGTCTGGGCGGAGCCATCCGTGACCCGCTGTCAGGCCGTACCTATGTATATCAGGCAATGCGTGTGACCGGTGCTGCAGACCCGACCGTTCCGGTATCTGAGACGTTGAAAGGAAAACTGCCCCAGAAGAAACTGGTGCGCGGTGCAGCCAGCGGCTACAGCTCTTATGGTAACCAGATTGGACTGGCTACCGGTTATGTAAAAGAGATTTATCATCCGAACTATGTGGCAAAACGTATGGAGATCGGTGCCGTTATGGGTGCTGCTCCGAGAAAAGATGTGATCCGTGAGACTTCCGATCCGGGTGATATCATCATTCTGCTGGGCGGACGTACCGGCCGTGACGGCTGTGGCGGTGCAACCGGTTCCTCCAAAGTACATACCGAGGCTTCCATCGAGACCTGTGGTGCAGAGGTACAGAAAGGTAATGCGCCGACAGAGCGTAAGATCCAGAGACTGTTCCGCCGTCCGGAAGTAACCCGTCTCATTAAGAAATGTAACGACTTTGGTGCAGGCGGTGTGTCCGTAGCCATCGGTGAGCTGGCAGACGGACTGGTTGTGGATCTGGATAAAGTGCCGAAGAAATACGAAGGTCTTGACGGAACCGAGCTTGCCATCTCCGAATCCCAGGAGCGTATGGCAGTAGTGGTTGACCCGAAAGATGTAGAAGAATTTATGGGCTATGCGGCAGAGGAGAACCTGGAATCTGTATGTGTAGCTGAAGTAACCGAATCTCCGAGACTGGTACTCACCTGGAGAGGCAAGAAGATCGTGGATATTTCCAGAGCGTTCCTCGATACCAACGGTGCCCATCAGGAGACTTCCGTCGCAGTGGACATGCCGTCCGAGACGGAGAAATATTTTGAAAGAAAAGAAGTCGGCGATATCCGTGAGAAATGGCTGGATACGCTGAAAGATTTAAATGTATGCTCCCAAAAAGGTCTGGTGGAGATGTTCGACGGCTCCATCGGAGCAGGCAGCGTGCTCATGCCTTATGGTGGAAAATATCAGCTGACCGAGACTCAGGCTATGGTAGCCAAACTTCCGGTGCTGAAAGGCCATACAGATACCGTTACCATGATGAGTTATGGTTTCGATCCGTATCTGTCCAGCTGGTCTCCGTACCATGGTGCTGTTTACGCAGTACTGGAGTCCGTGGCAAGAATCGTGGCAACCGGTGGTGATTACAGCAAGATCCGTTTCACTTTCCAGGAGTATTTCCGCAGAATGACCGAGGATCCGCATCGCTGGAGCCAGCCGTTCGCAGCACTCCTTGGCGCTTACAGCGCACAGCTGGGATTCGGACTGCCGTCCATCGGAGGAAAAGACAGTATGTCCGGTACCTTCAATGACATTGATGTACCGCCGACTCTGGTATCCTTTGCAGTGGATATTGCAAGCTACAAACATATCATCACTCCGGAATTCAAGAAAGCCGGCAACAAGCTGGTTCTCTTAAAAGTTGACAGAGATGCTTACGATCTGCCGGATTATGAGAAGATCATGGATCAGTATGGCAAGTTCTTTGAGGACGTAAAAGCCGGCAAGATCGTTTCTGCTTATGCGCTGGATGGCAAGGGCCTGATCCCGGCAGTCAGCAAGATGGCATTTGGTAATAAACTTGGTGTCAAACTGGAGCACAGCCTGGACCCGAGAGATGCATTTGCATCGGCATTCGGTTCCATCGTGGCAGAGGTTCCGGCAGGCAAAGTCGGCGAGCTTTCCATCACCTACACTGAGATCGGTGAAGTGACCGAGAGCGGCTTCTCCTATGGCGATGTTTCCATCAGCACCGAGGAAGCACTGGACGCATGGAAAGGAACTCTGGAAAAGGTATTCCCGACCGTGGCAGAGAAGAATAAAGAAGTGCTGGATACGCCGGTCTATAAGGCAGACAGCATCTACGTGTGCAAACATCAGGTGGCAAAACCGACCGTATTTATTCCGGTATTCCCGGGAACCAACTGCGAGTACGACAGTACAAAAGCATTTGAGCGCGCCGGTGCTAACGTAGTAACGAAAGTATTTAAGAACTTAAGCGAGAGCGATATCAAAGAATCCGTGGATGCTTTTGAGAAAGCCATCAGCCAGGCACAGATCGTCATGTTCCCGGGCGGCTTCTCCGCAGGTGATGAGCCGGATGGTTCCGCAAAATTCTTTGCAACCGCATTTGAAAATGAGAAGATCAAGGAAGCAGTAACGAAGCTTCTGAATGAGAGAGACGGACTGGCACTGGGTATCTGCAACGGATTCCAGGCACTGATTAAACTGGGACTGGTTCCCTACGGTGAGATCACAGGACAGCAGCCGGATTCCCCGACCCTGACCTTCAACACCATTAATCGTCACATCTCCAAGATGGTCTACACCAAGGTAGTCAGCAACAAGTCCCCGTGGCTTGCAGGTGCAGAGCTGGGCGGTGTCTATGTAAACCCGGCATCCCATGGTGAAGGACGTTTCGTAGCTCCGAAGGAGTGGATCGATAAACTGTTTGCCAACGGACAGGTGGCAACCCAGTACGTAGATCTGGCAGGCAATCCGACCATGGACGAGGAGTGGAACGTCAACGGTTCCTACGCTTCCATCGAAGGTATCACCAGCCCGGACGGACGTGTCTTCGGTAAGATGGCACATTCCGAGAGACGCGGCACCGCAGTGGCTATCAACATCTATGGCGAGCAGGATCTGAAGATCTTCGAGTCCGGAGTGAAATACTTTAAATAAGAAAAATATGGAAAAGGTGGAATGCAGTGCATGCGTTCCACCTTTTTTGCGTGCATATTTTTAAATGAAATTTCCCATACTAAGGTGGTAATCATCAAAAGGAGGGAAAACCATGACAAGATTAGACTGTTCTGTTGTAAACTGTACCTACAATAAGGATGATTCCTGCTGCAAGGATAATATCCATGTAGGCGGCAGAAATGCCAGGGTGATGGACGAGACCAGCTGTGAGAGTTTCCGCGAGCGCAAATACGACGGCGCTAGCAACGCGGACAGCATTCCCAGCAAACCCACCGAGATTTCCTGTGACGCGGAATCCTGCTGCTACAACCACGCCTGTAAGTGCGCGGCTGATCAGGTGCGCGTAAGCGGAAGCAATGCCTGCAGCTGCAAGAATACCGAGTGTGCAACCTTCGATTGCAAATGTTAATTGAATTTTTGATGTAAAAAGACCGCTCTGCCTGGAGCATATGTTCCGGACAGGGCGGTTTTTCTTTACTTAGATAATAACAGATACTGTCCATTATCCGCCAGTATCTGGCAACTCTCCAGTTCCGGATGATCGACCAGGAACGGTACTGACAGAATGAGAAGGGCGTCATCGGAATCGGCAAGAAAGCTTTCCGTGCCGCCATCCTGGCAGGTAAGATCGCCTTCCATCATGCTGAGAAGCTGCATGTTCTGTTCCCAGTTCGTTGTATTGGCGTAGAGGAACGGGTCATAGGCATCGAGATAAACGGTAGCTCCGGTGTGCAGTCCGTTCCGGTCAAACTGTTCCATGACAAAGGTCTGCAGGTCATTACTTCTGGCGTCGCGGACGTTGTCGCTGTAATTGTTCCAGACAAAACGGCCGGTTCCTGCAGCCGTAAGGAAAAGCGTCAGGCAGAACAGCCATCCGGGCAGCTTTTCATTCTGAAGGAAAGCACCCAGGAAAATGGCGGCCAGCAGGCACAACGGCACGATGCAGGGATAGACGTACCACATGAGCTTGGTGGATACGGCGGAAAATCCAAGTAACGGAACCAGAAGCCACAGGAGCAGTCCGGTGAGATCCGTGCCGGAGAGCGGAAAATCTTTCTTACGGAACGGGCGGATCCACAGATACACAAGTCCCAGAATCACGATCAGGGTCAGCCAGCCGTAGATGTAATCAAAGTTCCAGAAGATGGAAGTCCAGTAGAAAGAAAATGGAAATCCATGGCCTTCCAGTCCACCGGCAGCGGTTCGTCCGGCAATGTCGGCTTCGTACATATTCTGGAAGAACGTAAAGCCGTCATATTGGAAACGGCACACTGCCCACAGAGCAGCGGGCAGCAGGGCTGAGCAGAGAAAGAGAAGAAATCTTCCCGGTTTCATTTTCTTTAATTCTCCGGTCAACAGAAGGAACAGTCCGCCGATGGCTGCGATCATACCCGCATGGAAACTCTTGGTCAGAAACGCAAGGGAAAAACACAGACCGCATACATAAAGCATACATCCATTTCCGCGGATCTTTAACATGGCCAGCATAGCCAGTGTGAAGAACAGAAGATACAGGCTGTCCGCATCCCCAGCACGCACCAGATGCGCCTTAAACGGAAAATAGTTGGCGCACAGGAATACCATGACCAACAGAGAGGTGAGCTTTCCATACCGACGCGCAAAGAGTCCGGTCACGACGGTAGTGATCAGATAAGCGAGGGCCGAGAAGAACCGAAGGCCCACTGCCGTATAGCCAAACAGCGTAAAGCCTGCCATAATGCTCCAGAAGGAGATGGGCGGCTTTACATTCCAGTAATCGGGTTCGCCAAGATACGTATTTACCAGAAAATTTCCATTCTTCAGCATTTCATAGGCGGAAATGCCATGGCGTGCCTCGTCCCAGGAATCAATGGCCTTAATGCCGAGACACCGGAAACAGAGAAAGGCCGTCATCAGTGTCAACAGTGCGAAAAGAACCGGATAGAACCGGTCAACCAGCTTCAGAAGCCGTGTATTCAATGATTTCATAAAATAAATCCCCATAATTCTGATAGTTACAAAAAATATAGCATGGTCACGACAAAAAGTAAACGTTTTACAAAGGCTTTACAAAGAGACTCTATTATTGATAATATAAAATAATAAAAATGGTAAGCGAGAACAGATATGAATAAACGAAAAGGAATAGGGCTCATCGGAATCGGCTGTGTGAGCATCCTGCTGGCCGGGACAGGCTTTCTTTTTCTGCAGAAGAAACAGCAGATCAAAGAAGCAGAGCG
>CAVCTH010000015.1:6544-23063 GCA_963604695.1 Clostridiales bacterium
GGAACCGGAGAAGATGTTATTACGGTGAATGCCTACTACTCACTGACGGAAGAAAGCTGGTGTCTGGCAGTGCCGGCCGGAGCAAAGACAGAAGATCTGACCGTGACGGTGACCTGTTCTGACGGATCAGAGAAAAATGGTTCCGCCATGGATATCAAAGTCCTGGAGACAGGAACCATGCCCGCCTTAATGCTTTCCAGTGGAATTACCCATGCACTTGATTATATAAAAGAAATAAAAACCCATAAAGTGAATGTCTCTGGCATGCTGCTGGAGCAGGATGGAACAAAAACAACCCTTCCTGATGCCACATTCCGGGGACATGGAAACGATTCCTGGGGTGCACTGAAGAAAAGCTATAATCTGATTTTTACGGAAGATACCGATCTGTGCGGGCTGGGTGCAGCACAGAATTATGCACTTATGGCCGGATACCGGGACAATTCCCTCATGGCGTATAAAACCACCTATGATCTGGCCCAGGCCGTGGGAATGAACTATGCGCCGGAGACTTCTTTTGTGCAGCTCTATGTGGATGGCGAATATATGGGCGTTTATTTTCTGGCCGGGAAGATTGAGATCGGAGAGAACCGGATTGCCCTGAAAAATATGCAGGAAGAGACGGAAGCATTGAATGCAGAGTCTCTGAAAAAGTATGAAGTGCAGAAGACGGAAAATCGTGTCTGGAGAGATCTGGCCCGGACGCCGGAGGATGTGACCGGAGGCTGGATTCTGGAACGGGATGAACGGGATTACGATCCGGACAAAGCCAGATTTGTCAGCAGCCATAATCTGTCCATCGTACTCAGAAGTATGCCCTATGCATCGAAGCAGCAGGTGGATTATATTGCAGATTACTGGCAGGACTTTGAGGATGCGCTGTATTCGGATGATGGACATAATGACAAGGGAGGATATTATACAGATTATATCGATCTGGAATCCTTCGCGGACCAGTGGATTTTCCTGGAACTGAATGCAGAGAACAGTGTGAGCTCCAGCGTGTATTTCTATAAAGATTCTGATGAGCGGGGCGATGGAAAGCTGCATGCAATTTATTTGTGGGATATGGAACATTCCCTGAACCGGGCAAGCGCATCCCGTACCAGCTGGTTTGGAACAAAATACAATGACCCTGACAATTACTGGTCGCATTTCTATGTGCATGCGGATTTTGCGGAAATGGTAAATAAGGAATGGACAGAAAAATTCCTTCCGGCCATTGAGGCGTCCTTACAGGACGAAACAGGAGAGCAGGAGCAGGGACTCTGTGCTCTTTCCTGGTATGAGGAGCAGTACCGCCAGGATGATGAGGTAAATCAGAGCCTGTGGGAACAGTCTTCCATGGAGGAAAAGACGGAGAAGATCCGGTTTATTTATACGGAACGCTCTGATTTCCTGACGAAGGCATTTGCCCTCTGGGAAAAAGAATATATCGGATATGATGAAGAGGACGATGGAGTATACGGAATTACCGTAGATCAGGAACGGGTTCCTGTAACCTGGGGAGGGGAGGTACGTGCAGAATGAAAGACAAAAGCAAATGGCTGGCAGTACCGCTTCTTTTATTGATCGCAGGCATTCTGATAGCCGGGAAATCCATGACAGGCAGCGGAATGGAAAAGTCAGAAGACTATCTTCTGACCGGGGAAGAAGTATCCTGCCGGATTTCCGTTGGCGATGTGACAGACGGCCCGGTGGTGGTCCGGATGAAGGACCTGCACTTGAAGTCTTCGGAAGCTCCGGCACTGGAAATCGTGGGTTCCGCAGAGGTGAAACTGATTCTGGAAGGAGAAAATACCATAGAAGTGACATCCCGGAAAAAGGAAGATGGCAAAGCGGTGATCAGAAGTGAAGGCACCCTTGAAATCACCGGGGATGGAACTTTGAACGTCCATGGAACCGGGCAGGATGGAATCCGTTTGGACGGAAGTTTTTCCATGGATTCCGGTATGATACGAATTCACGCAGGGGACGATGCTTTGAGAGCAGGAAAGTCCATAGAGATCAGCGGCGGAACGCTTTTCCTGGATGCGGAAAATTACCTGATTCGCTGTGAGGAAGAGCAGAAACTGGCGGAAGGCTGTGTTTTTTTTGAAAAACAGTGACAGACAGGGAAAAGCATGTTATAATCAAGCCAAATGCAGTGAAATCAAAGGGATATTCTGCCCTGATGGCTGCTGAAGAAGAAAAAATTAGATTTTACATGATGGAGGAAATTTCATGAGAACTTATCTCGTAACAGGCGGCGCCGGATTTATCGGTTCCAATTACATTCATTATATGTTCCGCAAATACGGTGAGGAGATCCGTATTATCAATGTGGACGTGCTGACCTATGCAGGTAATCTGGAGAATCTGAAGGATGTGGAGAATTATCCGAACTACACCTTCGTAAGAGCAGACATCTGTGACAGCGAAGCCATTACCAAAATCTTCGAGGAGAACGATATCGACCGCGTGGTTCATTTCGCAGCAGAGAGCCATGTAGACCGCAGTATCAAGAATCCGGAAGTATTTGTGAAGACCAATGTACTGGGTACCCTGGTTATGCTGAACGCAGCAAAAGCAGCATGGGAGCTGCCGGACGGAAGCTTTAAAGAGAATAAGAAATTCCTCTATGTTTCCACCGACGAAGTATACGGTTCCCTGGACGACGGAGATAACTATTTCTACGAGACCACTCCGTTCTCCCCGCACAGCCCGTACTCTGCAAGCAAGGCAAGCGGAGACATGCTGACCAAGGCATATTTTGATACTTACAAATTCCCGTGCAACATTACCAGCTGCAGCAATAACTATGGCCCGTATCAGTTCCCGGAGAAACTGATCCCGCTGGTAATCAACAATGCACTGCAGGGCAAAACGCTTCCGGTATACGGTGACGGTAAGAACGTTCGTGACTGGCTCTATGTGGATGACCACGCAAAGGCTATTGATATGGTGCAGGAAAAAGGAAAACTGGGCGAGCGTTACAACATCGGCGGACACAACGAGAAGCAGAACATCGAGATTATCCATATTATTCTGGATACTCTGCAGGAGATGCTTCCGGACAACGATCCGAGAAAAGCACTGGTAAGTGAGAATCTGATTACTTACGTAACAGACCGTAAGGGACATGACCGTCGTTATGCCATCGCACCGGACAAGATCAAAGCAGAGATCGGCTGGTATCCGGAGACCATGTTTGCAGAGGGCATCAAGAAGACCATCCAGTGGTTCTTCGAGCATGAGGACTGGATGAAGAACGTGACCAGCGGTGACTATCAGAAATATTATGAAGAAATGTACAAAAATAAATAAAAAGTGGCTGGTACCGGCGCTGGGAGTATTGCTCGCAGCGCTGGCTCTGGTATTTGGGAAGACCGGAATTCCGCAAAATGGATTTACACTGAATCAGTATCACAATGCGGACGCCAAGTTCATTGGTGATCACATTATTACCAGTGTGGATGAGGGAATCCGGATTCTGGATCTGGAAGGCAATACGGTAGCTTCCTATGACGGCCTGTCTGCTTCCTGGATGTATGTAATGGAAGATGACATGGAGGAGAGAGCGCCGGAGGATCACTGGTTTGTTGCTTACAGCAACCACGCTGATGAGACACACATTCTGGAACTGACCGCTGATTATCAGCTGGTGGAGGACCGGATTGCGGTGACCACCGATACGCTGGCCATTGATCCGATTCTGGTGAAGACGGAATCTGGATGGCTTCTCACCAACACGGAGATCGACGGAACCATCAACAATCCGTCGCCGGATGGTGACAACGGAATCTATTCCGTGCGGCTCTACAGTTCGGCAGATCTGAAGACCTGGGAACCGGTCACGACGGTCATCAGTAAAAAGCAGAATCTGGAAGATGGCGATATCCGGTATCTTGATGGAACACTCTATTATTTCTTTGAGATGGAAGATTATGACAAAGGACCTTCGAAGATCTGTGTCATGACGTCGGAAGATCAGGGCGGAAGCTGGAGCGATCTGACGGTGCTGCTTCCCAATGTGGCGGACAATGAGATGGCTTCCTGTGAGCAGACCGATTATGGCTGGAGACTCTATGTGAGCAGCGATTATGCCTGCGTGGGCGAGAGCTATCAGGGCGCCAGTGTCTATTACAACGATTATACAGAAGATTTTACTCCGATCAGTACCTATCAGCGGTCGGAGATGCCGGACAATGAATCTGTCCGGTTATATGAGGCAAAAGAAATGGACGGTCAGATGTATTTCCTGTTTGCAAGAAATTTCCTGACAGACTGTGATCTGCTGCTTCGTACCATGGAAAAGGGGGATGAGATGCAATGAAAGGAATCATTTTAGCAGGAGGATCAGGAACCAGACTGTATCCGCTGACCAAGGCAGTGTCCAAGCAGATCATGCCGGTTTATGACAAACCCATGATTTATTATCCGCTGTCCATTCTCATGCTGGCAGGAATCCGGGAGGTGCTGATTATCTCCACACCGAGAGACCTTCCGGTATTTGAGGAGCTTCTGGGCGACGGAAGCCAGCTGGGCATGCGCTTTGAGTATGCCGTACAGGAGCAGCCGAGAGGACTGGCTGATGCATTTATCATTGGTGCGGACTTTATCGGCAAGGATAGTGTAGCGCTGATTCTCGGCGATAATATTTTCTATGGACAGAGTTTCTCCAAGGTGCTGAAGAGAGTGGCAGCCCAGGAGAGCGGTGCGACTATTTTTGGCTACTATGTAAGAGATCCGAGAGAGTACGGCGTCGTAGAATTTGACGAGAACGGTATGGCCATCTCCATCGAGGAGAAGCCGGAGCATCCGAAGTCAAACTATGCAGTGCCGGGACTTTATTTCTATGACAATGATGTAGTGGAGATTGCAAAGAATGTAAAACCGTCTGCAAGAGGCGAGATTGAGATCACCAGCATCAACAACGAGTATCTCCGCAGAGGAACCCTTCATGTGGAGACGCTGGGAAGAGGATTTGCATGGCTGGATACCGGCAATCATGACGCACTGCTGGATGCCGCTGACTTCGTGGCAGCTTTCCAGAAACGCCAGGGACTTTACATTTCCTGTATCGAGGAGATAGCGTTCCGCAGAGGATTTATTGATAAAGAACAGCTGTTGAAGCTGGCAGAGCCGCTGATGAAGACCGCCTATGGCCGTTATCTGACGGAAGTAGCCGAAGGGCTGTAAATGAAAACATGGGCCCCGGGAGAGCGCATACCTGCGAATTTCCGGGGTCTTTATCAAGATTAACAGAAAGATGGAGAAAAGAAATGGGAAAGATTACAGTAGAAACCTGTGACATTGAAGGACTGAAAATCATTACACCAACCGTATTCGGAGACGAGCGTGGATATTTTATGGAGACCTATAATTACAATGATTATAAGGCAGCAGGCATTGACATGGAGTTCGTACAGGACAACCAGTCCGCATCCAAGAAAGGTGTGTTAAGAGGTCTGCATTTCCAGATTAATTATCCGCAGGACAAGCTGGTCCGTGTGGTAAGCGGAGAAGTATTTGACGTGGCAGTTGACCTTCGTCCGGGTTCCAAAACCTATGGAAAATGGTTTGGCGTGCTGCTTTCTGCAGAGAATAAGAAACAGTTCTTTATTCCGAAGAATTTTGCACACGGATTTATCGTACTGTCCGATTATGCAGAGTTTGCTTACAAATGTACCGATTTCTATCATCCGAATGATGAGGGCGGCCTGGCATGGAACGACCCGGATATCGGAGTAGAATGGCCGATTCCGGAAGGTATGGAACTGACCATTTCTGAGAAAGACCAGAAGTGGGGCGGCATCAAAGAACTTAAGAAATAAGGAGAGACCCTATGGTCCGTATGTTAAAAGATTTTTGGGCGAGCCGGAAACTGATCTGGAAGCTTGCCAGAAATGATTTCAAGACCCGTTACGCCGGTTCCTATTTCGGCGTGGTATGGGCAATGATACAGCCGGTCATCATCGTACTGGTGTACTGGTTCGTATTCCAGATCGGTTTAAACAATGCAACGGCAGAGCTGAAGCAGGGCATTACCGTTCCTTTCGTGCTCTGGCTGGTCAGTGGTATTGTGCCGTGGTTCTATTTTTCCGAAAGTTTGAGCAACGGAACCAATGCGCTTCTGGAATATAATTATCTGGTGAAAAAAGTGGTCTTCAACATTGACATTCTGCCGCTGGTGAAGACCATTGCAGCACTGTTTATTCATGTATTTTTTGTGCTGTTCATGTTGTTTTTATTTGCACTGTATGGCTATTATCCGGGACTGCATACCCTGTGGGTAGTGTATTTCAGCGCCTGCCTTCTGATCTTTGTAACCGGAGTATGCATGCTGACCAGTTCCCTGGTGATTTTCTTCCGGGATCTGACCCAGATTATCAATATCTTCCTGCAGGTCGGCATCTGGATGACGCCGATTATGTGGAGTCTGGAAGATCTGCTTGCAAAATACCCGATTCTCATGATACTGAAGCTGAATCCGCTCTGTTACATTGTTTATGGCTATCGTGCGGTGCTGTTTCAGACTGGTTCTGTGGCAAGCCTTGGCTGGATGAACATTTATTTCTGGGCAGTGACCATTATCGTGTGGCTGCTGGGAAGCCATGTGTTCCGGAAACTGAAAGTGCATTTTGCAGACGTACTGTAAAGGAGAACTATGAGCAGCGAAGCAATTAAACTTGAGCATATTACCAAAATATATAAATTATATGGCCGGAACAGAGACCGTCTGAAGGATTCCCTGGGGCTCACGAAGAAGAAATGCTATACGGAGCATTATGCGCTTCGTGATGTGAGCATGGACATTCATCAGGGCGAGACCGTGGGAATCATCGGCGTCAACGGTTCCGGTAAATCAACGATCCTGAAAATTATTACCGGCGTCTTAAGCGCCACCAGCGGAACCATGGAGATCAACGGAAGAATCTCCGCTCTGCTGGAGCTGGGAGCCGGATTTAATATGGAATATACCGGTCTGGAAAATGTATACCTGAACGGTACCATGCTGGGATTTTCTGAGGAAGAGATCAATGAGCGTCTGCAGGATATTCTGGATTTCGCGGACATCGGGGAGTTTATCCATCAGCCGGTGAAGACCTACTCCAGTGGTATGTTTGTGCGTCTGGCTTTTGCCGTGGCCATCAACATCGACCCGGAGATTCTGATTGTAGACGAGGCATTGTCCGTGGGAGACGTGTTCTTCCAGGCAAAATGTTATCACAAATTTGAAGAATTCAAGAAGCTGGGCAAGACCATTCTGTTCGTCAGCCATGATCTGACCAGCATTGCAAAATACTGTGACCGCGTCATTCTGCTGAACAAAGGCGTGAAGCTGGCAGAAGGAACGCCGAAAGATATGGTCAACATGTATAAGAAGCTTCTGGTGCATCAGCTGGATGAGGAGACACTGGAGGATGTCTACGAGAAGAGCGACATTGTGGAGCACACCGCAGACGGAAAAGCATGGAAAGATCATTTTGAGACTAATCCGAAGCTTCTGGATTACGGCGAGAAGCAGGCGGAGATTGTGGATTATGCCATTATCGATCAGTATGGACAGTTTTCCAGTATCATCGAGAAAGGGTCTACCTGTCAGATCAAGGCAAAGCTTACGTTCCACAGTCAGGTGAAGAATCCCATCTTCACCATCACCATCCGGAACAAGCAGGGCACGGACATTACGGGAACCAACACCATGTTTGAGCGTGTGGAGACCGGAACCGTGGAAGCGGGAGAGACAAGAATTGTCACCTACACCCAGCGGATTGACCTGCAGGGCGGGGATTATCTCATTTCTCTTGGATGTACCGGATATGTGGGAGACGAATTCAAAGTGTACCACAGACTTTATGATCTGGTGGGAATGACCGTACTTTCTGATAAGGATACGGTCGGTTTTTATGATATGAACTCTGTAATTACCGTGGAGAACCCGGCAGAGCGCCAGGGCTGATCCGTGTAACTTTGCAGCAGGCGTAGGAAGGAATGCATATGCAGGAACAGTTTGGTCATGTAACAGTGACATATGATGAGGAGACTGCTTCTTTGCAGCAGCCCCGCCCGGAAGATTTCCGGGTGGAGCAGTTGCTGGAAGAAGGCTTTGACTGTAAGCGGGCACAGGCACCGGACTGGCCTGCTCTTTATCATTTATCCCATCTTCGCGGCAATCTGACAGAATGGCTGCCGGTGAAGAGGACGGATACGGTGCTGGAATTCGGCGCTGACAGCGGACAGCTGACGGGCGGTCTGGCGAAGAAGGCAGAGAAAGTGATCTGTCTGGAGGAAAGCATAAGCCGGTGCAGGCTGTTGGCAAAACGGTGGCAGACGGTGGAAAACATCTCTGTATTCGGCGGCAGTATGTGGACAACGCTGGAAACGCTTCCTGAATTTGACTGGATTGTGGCGCCGGGGGTGCTGACAGACGCACATCGGTATTTTACCGGAGATCACCCGGAACAGCAGGCATTGGAACTTCTGAAACAGCATCTGAAACCGGACGGACATCTGGTGCTGGCGGCGGACAACCGGTTTGGCCTTAAATACTGGGCCGGAGCAAAGGAACCCCACACGGGGCAGTATTTTGACAGTCTGGAAGGAAGAGGTACTTCTTTTACAAAGAAAGAACTGGAAACGATTCTGGCGGGCATCGGATTTGAGGAGTATGAATTTTATTATCCTTATCCGGAACGATGGTTCCCCATGAGTCTGTATTCGGATCAGTGGCTTCCAAAGAAAGGGGAGCTGAATCAGAATCTCCGGAACTTTGAAGGGGAGCGGATGGTGCTCTTTGATGAGGAGCAGGTATTTGACCGGCTCATCGCAGACGGACGGTTTCCGGAGTTTTCTAACACCTATCTGATGATTGCGGGACCGGGGATGCAGGAATGCCCGGTCTATGTGAAATATTCCAATGACCGTGCGGAGCGGTTCATGATCCGGACGGATATTCTGGGAGACGAAAACCATCGTCAGGTACGGAAAGTGCCGGTTGCTGCGGAGGCAGCGTCCCATGTGGAAGAGTTAAAGCGCTGGGAAGAGGTGCTGGATCAGCAGTACCGGGCAGCAGGGCTTCGTGCCAACCGGTGTGAATTAAAGGATGGGGCGGCTTATTTTGAATTCCTGCATGGACGGACCTTTGAGGAACTGCTGGATGACAGACGAAAAGAACAGGATTATGCAGGATTGGCTGCAGAATTGCAGCGCTATCGAAAACTTCTGACATCAGCGCTGGAAAAGGAATTGACACCGTTCCGGAAGAGTGCTGAATTTGTGGAAATGTTCGGCAATCCGGAATTTACCAAAGCCTATATGGGAGCATCGGTCAACAATCTGGACTGGATTTTCGGAAATCTCATGGAGACCGGAGACGGAATCCAGATTATCGATTATGAGTGGACGTTTCCGGTACAGGTTCCGGTGGAATATCTTATCTGGAGAGCGGTTTCCCTGTATCTTAACAGCCGGGAGGATGTAAAGTCCCTGGGGCTGATGGCGCAGATGGGAATCTCCGAAGCGGAGGAAGCAGTCTTTACAGAGATGGAGCATCATTTCCAGTTATGGCTTCTGGATGGAACGGTGACCATCGGGGCACAGTATCTTCATACCGCAGGAAGAACCTTATATCGGGAAGAACTGCTCCGTCAGGTGAAGAAAAACCGGATTCAGATTTATCCGGACTGCGGAAGTGGATTTTCTGAAGGCACCAGCTACTGGGTGGAGACGGAGGCCGACAAGGAAGGAAATATCCGGCTGGAGCTTCTGCTTCCGGCAGGAACGAAAGCCCTGCGGCTTGACCCGGCAGAGACGCCCTGTCTGGTGAAGGTAAAAAGAATCCTGGGAGAACTGGGCGGTGCCTATGAGCTGAACTGGAACCATAACGGCCGGGAACTGGAACAGCAGGGAATCCTGTATACGACCACGGATCCGCAGATCGTCATTTCCGGTATCGTGGAAGGAACGGGAAGGCTCTACGCAGAGCTCACCATTCAGGAACTGTATCCGGATACGGCCTACGCCTGCATGCATCTTCTGAACCGGGTGCGGGCAGCAGAACGGCTTACTAACAGTACACCATTTAGATTTCTTAAAAAACTGAAACATATATTTAAGAAATAGATAAGTTTCAATAGAAGGAAATGCATATGAGTAAAGAAAACAAGCAGGCAGATATGCCTGAACACAGAGACAAACGATTTGACGCAGTAAGGGACACCTGGTACTGGAAACTTTCCAAGCCGGCCCGTGTGGTGGTTCACTTTGTGATCCGTACCCGAAATGCCTACATCCATTACGGCGGCATCAAAGGAATGTACAAACGCTGGAAACAGAAGAAGGGCGAGGCCACCAGACGGATTGATTTCGGTACGAAGAGCTTTCCCAATGCGGAAGAACGCCGGAGAGAGGAAGAGACCGTATTTCCGAGAGAGATCAAGATCAGTGTGCTGGTACCTCTTTACAATACCCCGGAAAAATTCCTGCGGGAAATGATCGAGTCCGTTCAGACGCAGACCTATAAAAACTGGGAACTCTGCCTGGCAGACGGAAGCGATGACAAGCATCAGGATGTGGGTGAGATCTGTCTGGATTATCAGAAGAAGGACCCGCGGATTGTTTACAAAAAGATTGAGAAGAATCTGGGAATCTCCGGAAACACCAATGTGTGCTTCTCCATGGCAACGGGGAATTTTATCGGACTTTTCGACCATGATGATGTGATGCATCCGAGCCTCCTGTTTGAATGTGTGAAGACGGTCTGTGAGAAGGATGCGGATTATGTCTATACGGATGAGGTTACTTTTAACTCCCCGAACCTTGATGACATGATTGTCCTGCATTTTAAACCGGATTATTCTCCGGATAACCTGCGGGCCAACAACTATATCTGCCATTTCTCCATGTTTGATGCGGAGCTTCTGAAGAAGACAGGACTGTTCCGTTCTGAATACGACGGAAGCCAGGACCATGACATGATCCTGCGTCTGACGGAAGAAGCGAAGAATGTACAGCATATTCCGAAGATTCTCTATTACTGGAGATCCCATCCTCAGTCGGTAGCAGCAGATATCGGAGCCAAGACCTATGCTATCGATGCGGCAAAACGTGCAGTGCATGACCATATGCGGGATTACTACGGCATCGAAGTGGAAGTGGAGAGCACCAGAGCGTTCCCGACCATTTTCCAGATTAAGTATCCCATTACCGGAACTCCGCTTGTGAGCATTGTGATTCCCAACAAGGATCATGTGGAGGACTTAAGAAGATGTATTCAGTCCATCGTGAACAAATCTACCTGGACCAACTATGAGATCATTGTTGTGGAGAATAACAGCAAAGAGCAGAGTATCTTCGACTATTATAAAGAACTGGAAGCCCTGCCGCAGGTACAGGTAGTGACCTATGAAGGCGAGTTCAATTATTCAAAGATCAACAACTTTGGAGTAAGCAAGACGAAGGGAGAATATCTCCTGCTGTTAAATAACGATACGGAAGTTATTACTCCGGACTGGATCGAGCAGCTTCTCATGTACGCCCAGCGGAAAGACGTGGGTGCAGCTGGAGCGAAGCTTTATTATGGAGACGATACCATCCAGCATGCAGGCGTGGTCATTGGCCTTGGCGCCCATCGTTCTGCAGGACATACCCATTACAAGATGCCGAGACAGCATCTGGGTTACATGGGCCGCCTCTGCTATGCACAGGATGTGACAGCTGTCACAGGCGCCTGCCTTATGGTGAGCAGAGCCGCTTATGACCAGGTGGGCGGTCTTGACGAGAGCTTTACCATTTCCCTCAACGATGTGGACTTCTGCCTGAAGCTCCGGGAAGCAGGATATTTAAATATCTTCACCCCGTTTGCAGAGCTTTATCATTATGAGTCCAAGACCAGAGGAATGGAAGAGGGCGAGAAACTCCGCCGCTATGAGAGAGAATGCGCGCATTTCCGTGAAAAATGGAAAGCACAGCTGGATGCCGGAGATCCGTATTATAATCCGAACTTTTCACTGGATTATTCCGATTTTACCCTGCGCTTTTAGAGGTTGAGACATGAAGAGAATTGAACGGGAAAAAGTCATCCGAAATGCATACCGGAGTATTATTCTGGCATTGACGGCCTGCTGTATTTTCCTTGGGGTGGTTCTGGTTGTCCATGAACTGGCCAGGGAATATGAAGTGGAAAAACTGAATCAGAAGCTGAATGCCAAAGGCGTTGTGGAAAATCAGGAAGGCCTGTATACCGGTGTGGAGCTGTTCCTCCCGGAAGAGGTCTATGTGGCAGAGGGCGTGACGCTGGAGCTTTACAACGCCCAGGTCTCTTCTCTGGGAACGAAGATTGAGAATTACAATGTGAAATGGACCTGTGCAGTGGGAAAGAATATGCAGAGAAAATTCTCTATTACCGGAACTGCGGATCTGATTGGAGAATATCCGCTGATTTTCACCATCTTTGACGACAATGGCGCACAGGTGGCGACGGCTTCCACCAAGCTGAAGGTGGTAAAAGATTTAAGCGAGGAGCAGAAACATTTTTCCCTGCTGACCATCGGCGACAGCCTGTCCTGCAATACCGCTACGTATGAGCAGCTGAATGCCCGGACAGACAATCAGATTGTCTATATGGGAACCAGAGGCGTAGGCGGATCGCTGACCGAGGCGAGACGTGGATTTTCCGCTGCCAATTATCTGACGGATGCGCCCTACACCATGGAAGATCCTCATGAGGAAGTGCAGCCCTTCTATGATAAAGAGACTGGCACCTTCAGCTGGAAACATTACAAGGAAAAGACCGGATTTCATCCGGATGCCATTGAACTGTTTCTGGGAACCAATGGACTGGCTGTGGATCCAACAGAAAATGGAGATAACATTGCCGCCATCGTGCAAAACATCCACGAAGAAGATCCGGATCTTCCGATTTATCTGGTGCATACCATTTATCCGGCCAATCAGGACGGCATCGGTTCCTGGAACAACAAGGGATATGCCCTCTATGGCGACCGCTATAAATATGAAGAAGATCAAAAAGTGTTCCACCTGATGACCTATCTGGAGGATATTCTTGCAGACGAACCGTATCTGTATTTCGTGCCTGCATCCATCTGCGTGGACAGCGCCAACAATTTTGATACGACGGAGGAACCGGTCAATCCGTATTCCGATGAAATGCAGGAAGTGCCTACGGATGCGGTACATCCGGGCAGAGCAGCCTATGAGCAGATTGCGGACTGTCTGTACAGTGTGATCTGTGGAACAGAATCAGAATGGGAGTAAATAATGGTAAAATTAATTCAACAAATGATTAAATTTGGCTTTGTGGGAGTCTTATGTTTCTTTATTGATTATGGAATCATGGTCTTCCTGACGGAAGTATTCGGAATCAATTATATGGTTTCCAGTACCATTTCCTTTGCCGTATCCGTAACCGTCAATTATATCTTAAGCGTGGCCTTTGTCTTTGAGACTGACAAAGATAAGAACAAGGTAAAAGAATTTATCGTGTTCGTGCTGCTGAGCATCGTGGGACTGGGCGTCAACGAGCTCTGCATGTGGCTGGGAACGGATCTTATGGGAATCCATTACATGATTACCAAGATCGGCGCGACAGCTATTGTGATGGTGTACAATTTCATCACCAGAAAGATCTTTATTGAGAAGAAAAACTAAAGAGAACGCAAAGAAAAACGGCTGTGCCAGATGCTGGCGCAGCCGTTTGTTTTGTCATATAAGAAATTTATCCTACACTTTTGTCGATTTCATAAGTATCAATGATCTCCCAGGTTTCCGCATCATAAGTAGTGAAAGTCAGGGAGTCCGGAGTTACCTGCACATCGGTTACCTGCGGGCCGTCCTGCTTCTTGCTGACAGCAGCTTCCTCCTGATCGCTGGGACGGTGATAGAGGCTTCCACTGGAAGAACCAAGGGTCAGATACATGGTACCTTCCGGATCTACAGCAGGGCTGTCGTAGTTCTGATACGTACCGTCACCGTTAATAAAATAAGTTCTTAAGTAGCAGTGGTTGTGTCCGCAGAGAACGGCATCAATGTCATAGTCTTCTGCAAACTTCAGGAAGTAAGGACGCATCTCCTGCCCTTTTTCCATATATTCCTCGTAGGAATTATAGGGAGAAAAATGGGAGAAGACCAGCTTCCACTGGACATCCGGGTTGGCGGCACAGGCATCTGCAATAAACTGCTCGTGATCGCCCCATTTGTTTTCATTGATAACATCCAGCACCATGAAAAGGGAATTGCCTCTTACAAACCAGTAATCGCCGTCACCGTCATCATCACAGGTACCGATCTCCGACTGGTACGGGAGCATGAAGTGTTCGGAATATTCCGGGCCTCCTTCTTCATGGTTTCCTTTGACCGGAGCCAGGGAAAGACTGTAGAGAGCCGCCTGATTTAAGAAAGCGTCATACTGTTCCGTGTCGTTATAATCGTTCACCTGATCACCCAGAGAAATCAAGAAACTGGAATCCGGGAAATGGTATTTGATTTTGTTCAGCACTTTCTTGAAAGTGGTCTTCTGGTTATCCAGTTCATCCACCGGTTTTCCCAGCTGGGGATCTCCGATGGCGGTAAAACGGAAGGTATCGGAGAAGACGGGGGTGGTGTAGGAATAAGCCGGAGAATAACCGTCGTCATTTCCTACCATATAAATATAATCCGTTTCCGGGGAAAGTCCGGTGACGGCAGTGCGGTTTACATAATATCCGGAAGTGGTTTCCGATGCAGTGGTCTCCGATGCCGGAAAAGACTGGGCGTTGGCAAAATCCGTGTCATCGGCCGTGGTGAGCAGCACCTCTCCAGGAGTTTCTGAAGGGGAGTACCAGGTCATGTTCACATCGGATTCTGTCGCTCCCACGGTAATGGAAAGGTATCGGATCGGCGTGGATGTGATCAGGGTAGCAGAGTAGGAAGGCGCGGTGCTCCAGGTCTCCTCGCCAGGAGCCGGAGGGGTTACTTCCTCCTGAGCCGTCTCTTCTGCGGCAGGCTGTTCTGTATTGGTGGAATCTGCTTTTCCGCAGCCTGCAGCTGCAATGATCAGCAGGGCTGTGAGAAGCAATACTCGTTTTCTCATGATTGAAACATCTCCTCATTACTTCTTTGATTCATTTACCATAACACAGGTAGACCGGAAAAGTAAAGGGACGACTCCTTGCAGAAATCTGAACATTTTCTTAACTTTTGTAACGCTGCCCCATCAGAAAATGGGATTCGGTTTGGTAAAAGAAAAGTAAAGTTGCGTATCTTCAGCAAAGCTGATATAATAAATACCATTAAAGTCGGAGAAATTCTATGTTCCGGCTGACAGACAGGAGATACAGAGTGGTAAAAAAAATGGCGCTGGTACTCAGCGTATTGCTATTCATTGGCTCCTTCTTTTTTTTCGCGTATGAATCCGAGCAAAGTACGGTTCCGAATGTGTTGGAAAGCGGTGCGCTGGCGGGAGAAGTACGGCAGGCGCATAAGCTCCATAAAACCCTTTCAAAGACATTGGACGGGACTTCTGTGAGGCTCTGTTTCAAAGGAGAACTTCTGGCAGAGGATCAGGACACGCTGACCTTTTATCTTCCGGTCGATATGGACAGTGAGGAATGGGAAGCGGGAACCTTTACGGATCAGGGCGGTGAGATTCAGATTCTGCCGCAGGAAGATTATACCCTTCGGGATAAAGCGGAGACAGTATCTTCCGGCTATGCGGTTCCTTTTCTGGCATGGAACGAAAAGGAAGGAACCTGCGTTACAATTCATGTGGTTTTTACGGGACTTCCTGTGATTCGGATGGAAACGGACGCTGATCTTGATATTGACACCGTTTTCGCAGGAAGTGTCGCGTTTTATGAAGCCTGCGGGAAGGAGAACTGGATTACTTCTTCCACGTTTCAGGCCCATGAGCGGGGACAGACGACCCGGACCTATCCGAAAAAGGGATACCGGGTTAATCTGATCAATGTAACATCCACCGGTGTGATCCGGAAAAATAAAGAGCAGGTTTTGGGCATGAAGAAGACAGATTCCTGGATTTTTTATGCCATTTACAGTGACGGGACCAAGATCAGAGACCGTCTGAATACCAGGATCTGGGAAGAGATGGGGGCATATGATACCTCCTATGATGCCCGTTTCGGCACGGATATGCGGTATGTGGAACTGATCGTAAACGGAGAGTACCGGGGACTCTACGGAATCTTTGAGCCGGTGGACAGCAAGCAGCTGGAGCTTTCCGGACAGGAGTACCTTTATAAACGTACCTACGGGCGGGAACTTCTGGCAGAGACCCTGGATTCTGTTGATCCGTCTGAGTATTTGACGGTACTTGGAATGGAACTGAAAGGTCATAAGGGTCAGGGGACAAGAGCCGACTGGCAATGCTTCCGGAGATTTACGGAGATGTGTCAGTCCGATGATGAAACGTTTCAGGAGAAAGCGGAAGCCCTTCTGAATATGGACAACATGACCGATATCTGGCTGTATCTGCAGATGATGTATGCGGAGGACAATATTTATAAGAATATGTTCTTTG
>CAVCTH010000016.1:0-22967 GCA_963604695.1 Clostridiales bacterium
CAGTATTATGTAGAAATTGAATATGACGGAGCAACCTATCAGATGTGGATGGAGGAGGAGACTTCCATCGAAGAGAAAATGAAACTGATCAAACAGTATGAACTTGCAGGAGTATCTTCCTGGAGACTTGGTTATGAGCGATCTTCCATCTGGGATGTAATTTTGAAGTACGTGAATTGACGGACGGACCGCCGCATATACTCTACAGAGAGCGTATGCGGCGGTTTTTGAATTGGAAAGACGAAAATGGGAATTACTCATGTCGGTGATATTTATTTTATGTGCGGTGGCGCTGGCAGAGCGGGGATTTCTTCCCACAACGGGAACCGCGGTGACCGGACAGGCGGGGAAACGGATTGTCATCATTGATGCGGGGCACGGTGGAAACGATCCCGGAAAAATCGGCGTGGATGATTCCAAAGAAAAAGATATTAATCTGCAGATTGCGAAGAAACTGAAAGTGCTGCTGGAGCAGCAGGATCTGGAAGTAAGGATGACAAGAGAGGAAGATCAGGGACTTTATGAGGAACATTCTTCCAATAAAAAAGCGCAGGATCTGAAAAACCGGTGTGAGCTCATTAATAAGACGAATCCGGACTGTGTGGTCAGCATTCATCAGAACAGCTACCATGAGGAACCGGTGAAAGGCGCGCAGGTATTCTATTATGGAACTTCAGGGGAAGCAAAGGAACTGGCGGAGGAGATCCAGGAAAAACTCATTTCCTATGTGGATCCCCAGAATCACCGGCAGGCGAAAGCCAATGAAAGTTATTATCTTCTGAAGAAGACGTCGGCGCCGGTGGTCATTGTGGAATGCGGTTTTTTGTCCAACTGGGCGGAGGCAAAGCTTTTACAGGAAGAAAGTTATCAATCCCGGATTGCCTGGGCCATTGCCATGGGTGTACAGCGCTATCTGAACACTGGAAATAAATAAAAACGGTTCTTTCCGAAGAAAGAACCGTCGTGTTCCAAATTACAGCAGGGCAAATCCTTTGGATTTCAGGCAGGATTCTACTTCTGCAATATCCTCCGTGTGGAATACCATAATCGGTTTTCCGGACTCACGGTTAAAGGACAGGTAAATATAGGTGGCATTGACATTGCTGTCGTAAAGTGCTTTTAACAGTTCATGCAGATTGCCGACCTGGTCTTCTACTTCCACGCCGAGCACATCGATGAGTTTGCACAGATAGCCTGCTTTGCTAAGGGTGTCAGCGGCGGTTTCCGGGTCAGATACGATCATACGGATAATGCCATATTCAGCGCCGTCGTTGATGACAGATCCGAGAATATTGATGTTCTTCTCTGCCAGAAGGCCGGTAATGTTCTGGATGGTGCCTTTTTTATTTTCTGCATAAATAGATACTTGTTTTAACATAATGAGACTCCTCTTTCCTGTGGATCAGTATGTGATCCATAACAGCTTTATTGTAGCAAATAGTTTTTAAAGGAGCAATGGGAAGATTGCTTTTTTTTCAAGGGAATGCTACACTGGGAAAGGATAGTTAGAGAAAGAAGAAATAAGGTGAGATACAGTGGAAACAGAAATTTTGAAAATAGACAGAGAGCACATGGATCTGGCGGGACTGAAACGGGCCGGTGAGATCCTGAAGGAAGGTGGTCTGGTGGCATTTCCAACGGAGACGGTTTACGGCCTGGGCGGAGATGCGCTGGATGAAAAGGCAGCCCATAAGATTTACGAGGCGAAGGGACGTCCTTCTGATAATCCTCTGATTGTCCATATTGCAGATATGGAACATCTGGATAAAATTGTAGAGAGTGTACCGGAAGCGGCAAAAAAACTGGCAGAAGCATTCTGGCCGGGACCGTTGACCATGATTATGAATAAAAGTGATGTGGTTCCCCATGGAACGACAGGCGGCCTTGATACAGTGGCAATCCGCATGCCGTCTGATCCCATTGCACTGGAGCTGATCCGTCAGGGCGGCGGCTATGTGGCAGCGCCCAGCGCCAACACATCAGGAAGACCGAGTCCGACGACGGCCCGGCATGTATATGAAGATTTACAGGGAAAAATTCCCATGATTCTGGACGGAGGAGCCGTTACCATTGGCCTTGAGTCCACCATTGTGGATCTGACAGAGGATGTGCCGACGATCTTAAGACCGGGGTATATTTCTCTGGAAATGGTACAGGCTGTTCTTGGAGAGGCAAAGATGGATCAGGGACTCATTTCCAGCGATTCCAATATTCATCCGAAAGCGCCGGGTATGAAATACCGCCATTATGCGCCGAAAGCAGATCTGAAGATTGTGGAAGGACCGGTAGAGAATGTGGTCGCTTATATCAATGAAAAAGCGGCAGCAGGAAAAGTGGGCATTATCTGTACGGAGGAGACCAAAGACCGTTATCCGGCGGGCGATGTGAAATGCATCGGTTCCCGGAAAAGCGAGCTGTCCATTGCAAGCCATCTGTTTGCAGTGCTCCGTGAGTTTGACGAGGATGGCGTGGACGCCATCTATTCCGAGTCTTTCCAGGCACCTGGTCTTGGAGAGGCCATTATGAACCGTTTGTTGAAAGCTGCAGGACACCAGAGAATTGATGTTTCTGACAGAATATAGGAGGACAAAAGAGATGTCAAAAGTAATGATTATGGATCACCCGTTAATTCAGCACAAGATCGGAATTATCCGTCGTCAGGAAACCGGTTCCAAAGATTTCCGTCAGCTGATCAGTGAGATTGCCATGCTGATGTGTTATGAGGCAACCAGAGACCTGAAACTGACAGATGTGGAGATTACAACTCCGATCAGCAAGATGACCGCAAAAGAGCTGGCAGGAAAGAAACTGGCAGTGGTTCCGATTCTCCGTGCAGGTCTTGGAATGGTAGACGGAATGCTTTCCATGATCCCGGCAGCAAAAGTAGGACATATCGGTCTTTACAGAAATGAAGAGACTCTGGAGCCGGTAGAATATTACTGCAAACTTCCGAAGGACTGTGCAGAACGTGAAGTATTTGTGGTAGATCCCATGCTGGCCACCGGCGGTTCTGCAACCGCAGCTATCACCATGCTGAAGAACAAGGGCGTAAAGAAAATCCGCTTTATGTGCATCGTGGCAGCTCCGCAGGGTATTGAGAGAATGCAGAAAGAGCATCCAGACGTAGACATGTATGTGGGTGCACTGGATGATCATCTGAATGAGAACGGATATATTGTACCTGGTCTGGGTGATGCGGGAGACCGTATCTTCGGTACCAAGTAGGAGGTATCATGAGCGATAAGCGCAAGGATTATATTTCATGGGATGAATATTTTATGGGAATCGCCCAGCTGTCTGCCATGCGTTCCAAGGACCCCAATACGCAGGTCGGCGCATGCATTGTCAGCAAAGAGAATAAAATTCTCTCCATGGGGTATAATGGATTTCCAAAGGGATGCGATGACGATGAGTATCCATGGAACCGGGACGGAGACGTCTACGACAGTAAATATGCATATGTAACACACAGCGAATTGAACGCCATACTGAATTATCGGGGCGGAAGTCTGGACGGGACCAAATTATATGTGACATTGTTCCCGTGTAATGAGTGTGCCAAGGCAATCATTCAGGCCGGAATAGAAGAACTGGTCTATGCGGATGATAAATATCATGGCACGCCGGCAAATCTTGCATCCCGCAGAATGTTAAAGTCTGCAGGTGTCAAAATGACTCCCTATCAGAGGAGCGGAAGAGAGATTCAGCTGAAGGTGTAAAGACACGGCTGCCGCTTTCAGCGGCGGCCATTTTTAATAGGAAAGAACAGAAATGACAAATTATAAATACTTGTCAATAATTTAACAAAAGAATTGGTTTTTGTTGAAAACATACAAATACTATGCTACAATGATAAGAAATGGTTAAGAAATTGCTAAAAATTCTCAAAAAAAGGTGGTGAGAGGATGCTGGAGGACGCTTTAAAATCAGTGAAGGAAGCGGAGGAAAAAGCAGGAGTTCTGATTCAGGATGCAGATGCAAAAGCAGTTTCCATTGTGGAGGATGCGAAGGCAAAAGCAAAAGCCATGAAGGAAGAAACCACTGCGAAGATCCGTTCCAGAAGTCTGGATGCTGAAGAGGCAGCCCGCAGGGACAGCGAGGCAAAGCTTACAGAAGCAGAAGGCCAGGCTCAGAAAGAAGCAGATGCTTTGAGACAGCTGGTTGAACCGAAGCGGAAAGAGGCCGTTGAGGCCGTCATTACATCATTGGTGTAGACTGAAAAAAGAAAAAGGAGGGATGTGGATATGGCAATCGTGCAGATGCAGCGGATCAATATCTGTGCATTAAAGAAGAATCGGAAAGCGATCCTGGAACGTCTGCAGGAACTGGGAGCCATGGAGATCGATATCCAGCTGGAGGATGACAGCCTGTGTGAAAAACAGGATGTAGCAAGCTCCAGAGCATTGTTCGAGAGACGGGCTCAGACAGCAGATCAGGCGCTGGCCATTCTGGATGCATATGCCCCGGAAAAGAAGGGTATGCTGGATTCACTGGCAGGAAAGCCGCTGGTCGAGAAAAAACTGTTTGAGAAGGCAGCTGAAAATCAGGATCAGTATATGGAGACTGCTTCCAGAATCGTGACTCTGGACAAGCAGATCGCAGAGAGCAAAGCAGCGGTTCTGAAGATTCAGAATCAGATGGAGGCGCTTGCTCCGTGGCTGTCACTGACGGTTCCGGTAAGCTATACGGGAACCCGAAAGACTGCAGTGCTCATAGGAACCATGCCGAACCCGCAGGATCAGCAGAGCGTTTTGAATCTGCTGGCCAGTGCAGTGCCGGATGTGGAGGCTGTGGATGTGGAACTCATTTCCACAGACAAAGATTTTACCTACCTGGCAGTGATCTGTATGAAGCAGGATGCCGGTAAGGTAGAGGAGACACTCCGGACAGGAGGATTTTCCAAACCGTCTTCACCTGTGCAGAAAGTTCCGGAACAGTATAAGAAGGATCTGGAAGCAGAGATTGCGAAGGCACAGGAAGAGACAAAGCAGCTGGAAAGCGAGCTGATCGAATGTGCAGTCAGCCGTCAGGATCTGGAACTCATTTCCGATTATTATCGGGGAAGAGCAGATAAATACCGGATTCTGGGAGAGATTCCGCAGACAGCGAGTACATTCGCCATCAGTGGTTATGTTCCTGCCGCAAAGGCAGACGCCATTGTAAAAGAACTGTCCGAGCACTATGGTGCAGCGGCAGAGACAGAAGGAATCAAGGAGGAGGAAGAACCTCCGGTACTTCTTCACAATAACCGGTTCTCTGAATCGGTGGAAGGTGTTCTGGCATCCTTTGGACTGCCGGCAAAGGGAGAGATCGACCCCACCTTCTTTACATCTATTTTTTATGTATTTTTGTTTGGACTTATGTTGTCCGACGCGGCCTATGGCCTGATTGTATCCCTGGCCTGCGGCATCATGCTCCTGAAGTTTCCGCGCATGGAGGAAAACCTGCGAAAATCCATTCAGCTGTTTTTCTGGTGCGGCCTTTCCACACTGTTCTGGGGAATCCTCTTCGGCGGCTATTTCGGAGACGCCCTGGATGTCATATCGGAGACCTTCTTCGGACATAAGGTTTCGATTCCGGCCCTGTGGTTCGTACCGCTGAATGAGCCGATGAGGATGCTTCTCTACTCCATGCTGTTCGGTGTGATTCATCTGTTTACCGGACTTGCCCTGAAGGGCTATATGTGCATCAGGGATCATAAGTATGTGGATTTTGTATGCGATGTGATCTTCTGGTACATGCTTCTTCTTGGACTGATCGGACTTCTGATTCCGTCCGGCATGTTTGCAGGCATTGCAGGAAAACAGATCGTATTCCCGGCAGCACTGAATGCGGCAGCCAAATGGAGTGCAATTCTGGGGGCAGTGGGAATCGTTCTCTTCTCAGGAAGATCCAGCAGGAATCCGGCTCTTAGGATTGCGCTGGGGGCATACGATCTCTACAACATTACCGGATGGCTCAGTGACGTTCTCTCCTATTCCCGTCTGCTGGCTCTTGGACTGGCGACCGGAGTTATCGCTTCCGTTATCAACCAGATGGGAAGCATGGGCGGAAAGAGTATCATCGGAGTCATTCTCTTTGTAATTGTATTTTTGATCGGCCATACCTTTAACATGGCGATCAACCTGCTGGGTGCCTATGTGCATACCTGCCGACTCCAGTATGTGGAGTTCTTCGGAAAATTTTATGAGGGCGGCGGAAAACCGTTCGAGCCTTTTAAACTTAAAACAAAATATGTAGATCTCAAGGAGGAGAAATAATTATGTTAAGCAGTATTACTGGTAATGGATGGGCGTTAATCGGAGCAGCACTGGCAGTTATTCTGGCAGGATGCGGTTCTGCATATGGTGTAGGTGTTGCAGGACAGGCAGCGGCAGGCGTTGTAACAGAGGATCCGGGTAAATTCGCAAAGGTTCTGGTTATCCAGCTGCTTCCGGGTACACAGGGTATCTACGGTCTGCTGGTAGCATTCGTAGCGCTTTCCAGATATGGCCTTCTGGGTACGGCCACCACAGAGCTTACTGTTGCAACCGGAATCATGGTTATGGCAGCCTGCCTCCCGATCGGAATCGTTGGTCTTGTATCTGCGATTCATCAGGGCAAAACCGCAGTGGCAGCAATCGGCATCGTAGCTAAGAAACCGGATCAGTTCGGTAAAGCAATGCTGTTCCCGGCAATGGTTGAGACCTATGCAATTCTGTCACTGCTGATCTCTATCCTTGCACTTCCGACTGTATAAAAGACCATAGGAATGTAAGGAGGGAAGCTTTAGAATGACCGGATTGGATAAAATTACAAGCCAGATTCAGGAAGAAGCCGAAGCCTCCGCGAAAGAGCGTCTGGATGCTGCCAATAAAGAGGCGGGGCAGATCCTGGCAGATGCCCGTGCTGCATGCGAAGTGATGGAGCAGGAAGCTTCAGAGAAAGCGGCAGCAGAGAAAGCAAACCAGGAAGGACGTGCCCATTCCGCAGCAGAGCAGAAGAGAAAGACAGCACTGCTGCAGACCAAGCAGGAAATTATCGCGGAGGTCATTGGAAAAGCTTATGAGACCCTGAAAAGTGAGGATACCCAGAGCTATTTCCTGACCATGGAGAAACTTTTAAACACGTATGCGCTTGCAGAGAGCGGAGAGATTTATTTCTCAGAAGCAGATCTTGCACGCATGCCGGCTGATTTTGAACAGAAGATCAAGGCAGCAGCCGAGGCAAAAGGCGGTAAGCTTGTGCTGAAGAAGGAGCCGAAGGCAATCCCGGACGGATTTGTCCTGGTGTACGGCGGTGTGGAAGAGAACTGTACACTGAAAGCTCTGTTTGATGGAAAGAAAGATCAGCTGCAGGATAAAGTAAACGAGATTTTATTTTTATAAGAAAGCAGATTCGCCATAGAAGGAGGGTTATCATTGTCTGACACAAAGTATACCTATGCGGTTGCGCGAATCCGTGCTTTGGAGGTATCCCTGTTTTCTTCTTCCACTATTGAGCAGCTGATTGCATGCAAAGACATGGACAGCTGCCTGCGGTTCCTGACGGAGCATGGCTGGGGCGGCGTGGACACGTCCATGGACGCAGATGGCATCCTTTCAAGGGAGCAGGAGAAGATCTGGGAGACCATCGGGGAAATGCAGGTGGATATGAGCGTATTCGACGTTCTGTCCTATCCGAACTGGTTCCACAATCTGAAAGCGGCAGTGAAAGAAGTATGTACCGGCAGAAGTGGTGCCAATATTTACTTTGAGGGAACGCCGATTCCGAAGAACGAGATGATACGGATCGTCAAGGAAAAGGATTTTCAGGCACTTCCGGAAAATATGAGAGAAGCGGCACGCGAGGCGACAGACACGCTGCTTCACTCCGGAGACGGACAGCTCTGCGACGTCATCATTGACCGTGCAGCGCTGGAAGCAGTCCTGGAGGCTGGCAATCGTTCCAAGGCAGCCATCATCCGTGATTATGCGGAGTCAACGGTTGCCGTTGCCAACATCAAGATTGCAGTCCGCTGCTGTAAGACCGGAAAATCACTGGAATTTATGAAGAGAGCCATGGCTCCCTGCAAGACTCTGAATGTGGAGCGTCTGGCCCATGCGGCTCTGGCCGGAATGGATTCCGTTATGGAATACCTGAACGGAGCAGGATACGCAGAGGCGGCAGATGCCATCAAAGAATCACCGTCCGCATTTGAACGGTGGTGTGACAACAGGATTATCGAGACCATCAAACCGCAGAAGACCAATCCGTTTTCTGTTGGTCCGCTGGTTGCATATGTAATCGCAAGACAGAATGAAATCAAAACGGTGAGAATCATTCTTACCTGTAAGCAGAACGGCTTATCAGATGATTCTATCCGGGAAAGGGTAAGGGAGATGTATGTATAAGATCGCAGTAATGGGCGCATACGACAGCATCTACGGATTCGCTTCGCTGGGCCTGGACATTCATCCCGTATCCGACATCCAGGAAGGAGAAGAGGAGTTAAGAAGACTGGCGTCAGGTGATTATGCCGTAATCTACATTACGGAAGCACTGGCAGCACAGATTCCTCATGAGATAGCCAGATATCGGGAGCAGGTTCTTCCGGCCATTATCCAGATCCCGGGTGTGTCCGGTAATACGGGCGCCGGAATTGCAGGCGTAAAGAAGTCGGTAGAACAGGCCGTCGGTTCGGACATACTGTTCGGAAATGATTAGAAAGCAGGTGAATTCTTTCAATGAGTAAAGGCACGATAAAGAAAGTAGCAGGACCTCTGGTTATCGCCGAGGGAATGCGCGATGCCAACATGTACGACGTGGTTCGTGTAAGTGAGCAGCGTCTGATTGGTGAGATCATCGAGATGCACGGTGATCAGGCATCTATTCAGGTATATGAGGAGACAGCAGGCCTTGGACCGGGCGAGCCGGTAGAATCTACCGAGATGCCGCTGTCCGTAGAACTTGGACCGGGTCTGATTACCAGTATTTACGATGGTATTCAGCGTCCGCTGGATGATATCATGAAAGTGTGCGGAAACAACCTGAAACGTGGTGTGGAAGTTCCGTCCCTGAAACGTGATAAAAAATGGAACTTCGTTCCGACCGCAAAAGTGGGCGACGAGGTAGAAGCCGGCGACATCATCGGTACCGTTCAGGAGACCGAGGTTGTTGAGCAGAGAATCATGATTCCTTACGGTATCGAGGGAACCATCAAAGAGATCAGAGCAGGAGAGTTCACTGTAGAAGAAGTGGTAGCAGTTGTCTCCACCAAAGACGGTGACAAAGATGTATTCCTGATGCAGAAATGGCCGGTTCGTAAAGGTCGTCCGTACAAGAAAAAACTTCCGCCGACCATGCCGCTGGTAACTGGTCAGCGAGTTGTAGATATGTTCTTCCCCATCGCAAAAGGTGGTGTGGCAGCCGTACCGGGACCTTTCGGTTCAGGTAAGACCGTTATCCAGCATCAGCTTGCAAAATGGGCAGAGGCAGATATCGTAGTTTACATCGGATGCGGTGAGCGTGGAAATGAGATGACCGACGTTCTGAACGAGTTCCCGGAACTGAAGGACCCGAAGACCGGTAAATCCCTGATGGAGCGTACCGTTCTGATTGCCAATACATCCGATATGCCGGTTGCTGCACGTGAGGCATCTATTTACACCGGTATTACCATTGCAGAGTATTTCCGCGATATGGGCTATTCCGTAGCACTGATGGCAGACTCCACTTCCCGGTGGGCAGAGGCACTTCGTGAGATGTCCGGACGTCTGGAGGAGATGCCTGGTGAGGAAGGTTACCCGGCATACTTAGGTTCCCGTCTGGCACAGTTCTATGAGAGAGCCGGACATGTAGTTAATCTTGGTAAAGACGGAAGAGAAGGCGCACTGTCCGTTATCGGAGCAGTATCCCCGCCAGGTGGAGATATTTCCGAGCCGGTATCCCAGGCAACCCTGCGTATCGTTAAGGTATTCTGGGGACTGGATTCCGCACTGGCTTACAAACGTCACTTCCCGGCAATCAACTGGCTGACCAGTTACTCCCTGTATCTGGACAATATTTCCGGCTGGTTTACCAAGAACGTGGCTGACGACTGGATGACCGGACGTCAGGAAATGATGTCTCTGCTTCAGGATGAGGCACAGCTCAACGAGATCGTACAGATGGTAGGTATGGATGCACTTTCCGCTCCGGACCGTCTGAAGATGGAAGCAGCACGTTCCATTCGTGAGGACTTCCTGCATCAGAACTCTTTCCATGAAGTAGATACCTATACTTCTCTGAAGAAACAGCTGCTCATGATGAGACTGGTGCTTGCTTACTATGATAAATCCGTAGAAGCACTGAAAAATGGTGCAGGCGTACAGGGCCTCATTAAGATGCCGGTACGTGAGCAGATTGGACGTTATAAATATACACTGGAAGAAAATCTGGATGCAGAATATCAGAAGATTCTGGATACTCTGGATGCTCAGATTGCAGATGTGTGCGGAAAGGAGGACTTCTAAATGCCTAAGGAATACAGAACAATACAGGAAGTAGCCGGACCGCTGATGCTGGTACAGGGCGTTGAAGGAGTTACGTATGACGAGCTCGGCGAGATCGAGCTTGCAAACGGAGAAACCCGCCGTTGTAAGGTACTTGAGGTAAACGGAACCGATGCTATGGTACAGCTTTTCGAGAGCTCTACCGGTATCAACCTTTCCAACAGTAAGGTACGTTTCCTTGGAAGAAGTATGGAGCTGGGGGCTTCCGAAGACATGCTGGGCCGTGTCTTCGACGGTATGGGCCGTCCTATTGACGGTGGTCCTGAAATTCTTCCGGATAAGAGACTGGATATCAATGGTCTTCCGATGAACCCGGCAGCAAGAAGCTATCCGAACGAGTTCATTCAGACCGGTATTTCCGCAATCGACGGACTGAACACTCTGGTTCGTGGACAGAAGCTTCCGATCTTCTCCGCTTCCGGTCTTCCGCATGCACAGCTTGCAGCACAGATTGCAAGACAGGCAAAGGTAAGAGGCAAAGACGAGAAGTTTGCAGTAGTATTCGCAGCCATGGGTATTACCTTTGAGGAGTCCAACTTCTTCGTAGAGAGTTTCCGTGAGACCGGATCTCTGGACAGAACGGTTCTGTTCATCAACCTGGCAAATGACCCGGCAGTAGAGCGTATCGCAACCCCGCGTATGGCACTGACTGCAGCGGAATATCTGGCATTTGAAAAGGACATGCACGTACTGGTTATCCTGACGGATATTACCAACTACGCAGATGCACTTCGTGAGATTTCCGCAGCTCGTAAAGAGGTTCCGGGACGTCGTGGATATCCGGGTTACATGTACACGGACCTGGCTCAGATGTATGAGAGAGCAGGACGTCAGAAGGGAAAGGAAGGTTCCATCACCATGATCCCGATCCTGACCATGCCTGAGGATGATAAGACGCACCCGATCCCTGACCTGACCGGTTACATTACCGAGGGCCAGATCATCTTAAGCCGTGAGCTTTACAGAAAAGGTATCAACCCGCCCATCGATGTACTGCCGTCCCTGTCCCGTCTGAAAGATAAAGGTATCGGCGAGGGCAAGACCCGTGCAGACCATTCCAACACGCTGAACCAGCTGTTCGCAGCTTATGCGCGTGGTAAAGATGCAAAAGAGCTCATGACCATTCTTGGTGAGGCTGCTCTTTCTGATATCGATCTGATCTACGCAAAATTTGCAGATGAGTTTGAGAAAGAATACGTATCTCAGGGATTCCAGGCAGACAGAGATATCGAAGACACTCTGAACATCGGATGGAAGTTACTTTCTATCCTGCCGAGAAGCGAGCTGAAACGTATCGACGACAAGTTCCTGGATCAGTACTACGGAAAGTAGGAGGTGACTGCACGTGGCATCTACACAGGTGAACCCGACCCGAATGGAGCTCACCCGCCAGAAGAAAAAACTGGTGACAGCTACCAAGGGGCACAAGCTTCTGAAAGACAAACGTGATGAACTGATGCGTCAGTTCCTGGATCTGGTACGGGAAAACATGGCACTCCGCCAGAAGGTGGAGGCAGGTATCCAGGCAGCCAACAAAAACTTCGTCATTGCCAAGGCAGGCATGTCAGAGGAGACTCTTCATACCGCGCTGATGGCGCCGAAGCAGGAGGTATATCTGGAGACATCCAGCAAGAACGTTATGAGTGTGGATATTCCGGTATTCGAGTATAAGACGAGAACTGCCGATGAAAATGATATCTACTCTTACGGTTTTGCATTTACTTCCGGAGATCTGGATGATGCAGTAAAATCCCTGGCAGACATTCTGCCGGATATGCTGAAGCTGGCCGAGACCGAGAAGGCGTGTCAGCTGATGGCGTCAGAGATCGAGAAGACCAGACGTCGTGTAAACGCGCTGGAGCATGTCATCATTCCGCAGGCGCAGGAAAATATCAAGTATATTACCATGAAGCTTGATGAGAATGAGAGATCGACTCAGATCCGTCTGATGAAGGTCAAAGACATGATGCTTGAAGAGGCACATCATTATAAAGAAAAAAAGACCGGCTATCCTGTCGAGGTTGAGACAGAGTAGAGGTGAGAGAAGGCGTCCCCTCACGGGGACGTCTTTTTGGTTGACAATTCAGTCCACCTATTTCATAATGCATTTAGAAAAATGGAATGGAGATTACAGTAATGAACAGAGAACGTCTGATAAAGAATATGACCGATCAGGTAAAAGAGGCGCAGCTGAAGCTTGGCTATGCACCGGAGACGGTACGGCTTTACTATCCGGTAGTATCCTTAAATGAGATTCTGGGAACTGCTGCTCAGAATGCTCAGGAAATGCTCGGCCTGCTCAGAGGAGAATTTGAAGCAAAAACAGATCTTGGGGAACTGAAATTCAGCAGTCATGCGGAACGTATCGAGATCAGTATTCCGCCGGAAGGAGCAGCATGGGTACATGAGCATGTGGAGACTCCGGCTTTCTTAAAAGAGCTCATCGAACTGTTCCAGACGAAGCATGCCTGCACGCTGGAAGAGATCTGTGAGATCTTCAAAAAATATGATCCGGAATATGTGTGTGAGAAGATGCCGGAAGGATCTGATTTTGATTATGCCATTCATTTCCATCATACAGAGCATGACGAATATTACTACTGCATCCATATGGAAATGGGACACACCATTTACCATCGTTTTACAGAGGCGGATTATCAGGCCCTTTTATAAAAATTTAAATTTTAAGATTGTGCGGATTGCAATTTCTACTTTGGTAAGCTATAATATCCTAGATATAATATGAATAAGAATGGCTCATTCGGAGCAATATGAAATATAGAAAACAGTTTAGTGTTCGAGGTGCAATCGTGGAACAGTATATTATAAAAGGCGGAAATACCCTCAACGGCGAGGTCGAGATTGGCGGTGCAAAGAACGCAGCGCTTGCTATTTTAGCGGCCGCAAATATGACAGATGAAACCGTTCGGATTGAGAATCTTCCGGACGTCAGAGATATTAATGCCCTGCTGGAGGCAATGCAGGACATCGGTGCGCGTGTAGACCGGCTGGATCGTCATACGGTGACGGTCAACGGTTCCTGCGTGGAGAACTGTATTGTTGAAAATGAAAATATGAAAAAAATCCGTGCGTCCTATTATCTTCTTGGCGCACTCTTAGGAAAATACAAAAGAGCGGAAGTTCCGCTTCCGGGCGGCTGCAACATTGGAAGCCGTCCTATTGACCAGCATCTGAAAGGCTTTAAAGCCATGGGTGCAACGACACGTATTGAACATGGCTTTATTATCGCAGAGGCAGAAGAGCTTCATGGAGCGCATATTTTCCTGGATATGGTCAGTGTAGGCGCTACCATCAATATTATGATGGCCGCTTCCATGGCAGAGGGAAATACCATCATTGAGAATGCTGCAAAGGAGCCCCATGTGGTAGATGTGGCTAACTTCCTGAACAGCATGGGAGCCAGAATCAAAGGCGCAGGTACGGATGTGATCCGTATTACAGGCGTCAGCACGCTCCACAAGACCGAATATTCCATTATTCCGGACCAGATCGAAGCAGGTACCTTTATGTTCGCTGCAGCCGTTACAGGCGGCAATGTGGTTCTTCAGAACGTGATTCCAAAACATCTGGAAGCAACCACTGCGAAACTTCTGGAGATGGGATGCCAGGTATGTGAATATGACGATGCAGTGCGTGTCATTGCACCGCAGAGACTGCAGGGAACCCATGTGAAGACCATGCCTTATCCGGGCTTCCCGACGGATATGCAGCCGCAGATCTCCGTATCTCTGGCGCTTGCAGAAGGAACCAGTATCGTAACAGAGAGTATTTTTGAAAATCGCTTCCGCTATGTGGATGAGCTTTCCCGTATGGGTGCTTCCGTAAAGGTAGAAGGCAATGTAGCAGTCATCAGCGGCGTGGAGAAATTCACCGGCGCAAGAGTCAATGCACCGGATCTTCGTGCGGGCGCAGCCCTTGTCATTGCAGGACTGGCAGCAGAAGGTATTACCATTGTGGATGATATTTATTACATTGAGCGTGGATATGAGAACCTGGATGAGAAGCTTCGGAAGCTGGGTGCACAGATTGAGAAAGTAGCCAGTGAGAAGGAAATTCAGAAATTCAAACTGAAGATTGGATGATCGTATTCACTGGCAAAAAAAGTTTCGCGGAACAGGCAAAAAGCCATAAAATATTCTGATATTTACAGAAAATAAAATAAAATAACTGTACTTTCTGAAAAAGGATTGCATTTTGAGAGAAAAACGCATATAATTCTCCACATCAAAGGAACTGCAATACATCGTGCAGAAACGAAGAGGTTTCATCCGATATCCTTAGGATACGGTTGGAACCTCTTTTTTTATCCTTCTGCAAGGGTAGGGCAGGGACGATTGAGAGGAGGAAATACTATGAAAAGAAAACTGGTAAGTATCTTAATGTGTTCGGCTATGCTGGCATCGGTGGTCAGTGGCTGCGGGGCTTCCGGAACCACGGAGGAGACAGGAAGTACGGAGAGCGCAGCGTCCGGAACCGAGGCATCTGAAGGAACCGGAACCGCAGCAGCATCCGGAGAGGAAGACCATGTAATCCGGATCGGAGCTGTATGTGCCATGACCGGTGGTTCCGCCATCTACGGGGAGGGCGCACAGAACGCCATTGACATGGCGGTAGAGGAGATCAACAGTGCCGGAGGAGATTATACGGTAGAGATTGTGAACGGCGGAAAGGTAGCAGATGATGCGAAGGATTCCAAGCAGGCCGTCAATGCTTATAACAGTGTAATGGCAGACAATCCGGAAGCAGTGGTAGGCTCCTTCTTCTCATCCACGACCCTGCCGATGGCAGAACTGGCAAATGAAGATGGAATGCTTCTTCTGGCAACAGGAGCTACCAATAAGGACGTTACCTTAGTAGGACCGACAATCTTCCGTGACTGCTTTATCGATCCTTATCAGGGTAAGATGGCAGCACTGTTTGCAGCAGACCAGGGTGCCACAAAGGCGGCAATTATTTACGCAAAGGATGATGATTATTCCAATGGCCTGAAGGACGCATTCGTGGAAAATGCGGAAGCAGACGGAATCGAAGTGGTATATACCGGTGAGTGTACGACGACAGATACAGACTTTACCGCACAGGTATCCCAGGCTGTTGCATCCGGAGCAGATTATCTGTTCTATCCGTGCTTCCTTGATACCGTTCCACTTCTGGTACAGCAGGCAAGAGATGCCGGATTTGAAGGAATCATCATGGGAGGTGACGGTTGGGACGGTTCTGATACCACAGGACTGGAGAGCTACTTCGACAACTGTTACTTTACCAACCATTATTCTTCAGAGGATACCGCAGAGGCTGTACAGAATTTCGTAACAAAATATACCGAAAAATACGGAACCGAGAGCCTGAATGCATGCGCGTCCCTCTACTATGATGCGATCTACATGCTGGTCGAGGCGGCTGAGAACGGCGGCGGCAGCGATACCGCATCCCTGGTATCAGGAATGACAGGAATGACATTTACCGGAGTGGGCGGAACCTTCACTCTGGATGAGAATGGAGATCCTGAGAAGAGCGTGGCAATTAACACTTATGAGGACGGTCAGGTGAAATGGTTTAAGACCCTGTCTCCGGAAGGAAAATAAGGATTCTGAGGACAGCTTCAGGTGGTTCATCTGAAGCTGTTCTGTTTTAAGAGGGAAGTTTAGAGAGAGGGTGTCTGCACATATGTCATTGTTTATACAAAGTATTATCAACGGCCTGAACCAGGGAGCGATCTATGCGCTGATTGCACTGGGATATACGATGGTCTATGGAATTATCCGGATGATCAATTTTGCCCACGGTGATTTCATTATGGTGGGAGCTTATACGCTCTTCTACACGATTCCGCTGATGGTCGCCCATGGCATGCCGGCATGGCTTTCCGTGCTGGTGGCAGTGGTGATCTGTGTATGCGTAGGTGTGGCTGTCGAGATCATCGCCTACCGTCCGGTGCGCGGAGCCGGTTCCATGTCCGCACTGATTACGGCACTTGCCATGAGTGTATTTCTGGAGAATCTGGCGATGGTATTATTCGGGGCCAACCCGAAGTCCGTACCGGCCATTTTTGATCTTCCGTCCGTGGAATTCCTGGGAGCAAAATTACAGTGTAAATACCTGCTCACCATCGGAATCGGGCTGCTCATGATGCTCCTGCTCCAGTTCTTCGTCAAGAAGACCCGGCTTGGAAAAGCCATGCGGGCAGTTCCGCAGGATAAGGAAGCATCTACACTGATGGGAATTAACGTAAATAAGATCATCACCATTACCTTTGCCATTGGCTCCGGACTGGCCGCAGTAGCAGCCCTGATGTACTGCTCCACCTATCCGAGATGCACGACGGATATGGGCTCGATCATGGGTATTAAAGCTTTTATCGCAGCAGTTCTGGGCGGTATCGGTATTATTCCGGGCGCCATGCTCGGAGGCATTATCGTAGGTCTGGTGGAAATCTTCGTCAAGGTATATATTGCCCCCGGATGGTATGAGGCGATCACGTACAGTCTGCTTATTATCGTACTCCTTGTAAAACCGTCCGGTATCCTCGGTAAGAATACCGGTGAGAAAGTGTAGGTGAGCAAATGAGCATTCCAAGAGAGAAAAAAATATCATATCTGATTAATTTCGTTGCTCTGCTTGTCCTGTTCGGCATTCTGAGCATGCTCTTCCGGTCCGGTGTTCTGGGTTCCCGCAATGCCTATGTACAGGGAATCTGCACCACGGCCTGCTATACGATTGTACTGGTTTCTTCCCTGAACCTGCTGACCGGCTTTATGGGTGAGTTTTCCCTGGGGCATGCGGGCTTCATGTCCGTCGGTGCTTATGCATCCGCCATCGCCAGCAATTATCTGGTGAATCTGGGGCTTCCGAGGCTGGGACTTTTCCTGATCGTATTGATCATCGGAGGTCTGGCAGCGGCAGTGACAGGTGTGATCGTAGGAATTCCGGCCCTGAGACTCCGGGGCGATTATCTGGCCATTGTGACGGTGGCCTTTGCAGAAATCATCCGTGTAGCTTTCTGTAACTTCCAGATCACCGGAGGCGGACGTACCCTTAACGGTATCACAAAGCTTTCCAGCTTCTACTGGTGCTTCTGGGTGACCGCAGCCTGTGTAACCATCATGTACATGTATGTGCGTTCCCGGTTCGGAAGAACGGTGATAGCGATCCGTGAGGATTATATCGCTGCAGCTGCCAGCGGTATTAATGTTACCTTCTATAAAGTGCTTACGTTCACCATCTCTGCATTCTTTGCAGGTATCGGCGGAGCAATGTATGCACATTATATGACTGCCATGATTCCTACCAACTTCAACTTCGCATATTCTGCAGAGATGCTGACGGAGGTTATCATCGGAGGAACCGGCTCCCTGACCGGCTCTGTGATCGGCGCCGCCTTCCTCTCCTCCCTGCCGGAGCTGATGCGGCAGTTCGCAAACTACCGGATGCTGGCATACTCTGTTGTGCTGGTTCTGGTCATGATCTTCCGGCCGGGCGGAATCTTCGGTACCTGGGAGTTTTCTCTTACTGCATTTTTGAAAAAACTGGTGGGAGGAGGAAAAGCAGATGGGCGTAAATAACAACAATCCGGTATTGGAAGCAAAGCATCTGGGAATACAGTTTGGAGGATTAAAGGCCGTGGATGACTTTAATCTGACGATCGGAAAGAGTGAGCTGATCGGTCTGATCGGACCGAACGGTGCAGGTAAGACCACTGTGTTCAACCTGCTGACGGGTGTATATCAGCCCACCTCCGGCGCATATTATCTCTGCGGTGAGAAGATGAACGGAAAGAAGACCCATCAGGTGGTGGAGGCAGGAATCGCCAGGACGTTCCAGAATATCCGTCTCTTTAAGAAGATGTCCGTGATCGAGAACGTCAAGGCAGCCATGAATATGCATATGCATTATTCTCTGCTGTCAGCCGTATTCCGGACGGGAAGCTACTGGAAGGAAGAAGCGGAGATCACAGAGAAGGCGATGGAGCTTCTGAAGGTGGTGCATCTGGAAGACAAGGCAGACAGCCTGGCGGAAAATCTTCCTTATGGCCAGCAGCGCCGCCTGGAGATTGCAAGGGCGTTGGCAACCGGCATGAAGCTTTTGCTTCTGGATGAACCGGCAGCCGGCATGAATCCTACAGAGACGGCGGAGCTTCTGGATATCATCAATGTGATCCGGGATAAGTTCCATATCTCCGTGCTGCTGATCGAGCATGATATGAGCCTGGTAATGAAGATCTGCGAGCGTATTCAGGTAATCGACTATGGGGTAACCATCGCCAGCGGGACACCTGAGGAGATCGCGAACAATCCAAGAGTCATCGAAGCTTATCTTGGAAAAGAGGAAGAAGAGGAGGGAGCCGTATGCTGACAGTAAAAGACCTGAATGTATCATATGGTGCCATCCATGCCATCCATGATGCGAACCTGGAGGTGCGTGACGGAGAGATCGTATCCCTGATCGGCGCAAATGGAGCCGGTAAGACTACCATCCTGCATACGATCACGGGACTTAAGAAAGCAACCTCCGGAACGGTGGAATACAATGGGAAGAACCTGCTTCAGACCGAACCGAGTACGATTATCACAACGGGAGTGGCTCATGTACCGGAGGGAAGACATATTTTCCCGACCATGACGGTGCTGGAGAATCTGGAGATGGGTGCTTATATCCGAAATGACAAGGAAGGAATCCAGGAGAGCATTGAGGAAGCTTTCCAGCGCTTCCCGCGGCTGAGGGAGAGAAGCCGTCAGCTGGCAGGTACCCTTTCCGGAGGCGAGCAGCAGATGCTGGCCGTCGGACGGGCATTGATGAGCAAGCCGTCGATTCTCCTGATGGATGAACCGTCCATGGGCCTGTCACCACTTCTGGTAAAGGAAATTTTCAGTATCATCAAGGAGGTCCACAGCCAGGGCATGACGGTGCTTCTGGTAGAACAGAATGCAAAGATGGCACTGGCCATATCCAACAGGGCCTATGTACTGGAGACGGGACACATCACCATTCACGGAGATGCACAGGAGCTGATGAACGACCCAAGAGTCAAGAAAGCATATCTGGGACAGTAAAGGGGGAGAAATCATGAGTGCAATTGACCATTTTGCAATATGCATCACACGAACCTGCGGAAGTGGCGGAACGACCATTGCAAAGCTTTTGGCAGATGCGTATGGAATCGATCTGTATGACAGAAAGCTGTTAAGGCTGGCAGCGGAAGACAGCGGTATCAATGAGAAATTATTTGCGGGTGCGGATGAGGACGTGAAGAATTCGCTTCTCTATAAGGTATCCAGGAAAATATACAATGGAGAGCTGATTCCCCCGGAAAGCGGGAACTTCGTATCAGACCAGAACCTGTTCAATTATCAGGCAAAGGTCTTAAAGGAGCTGGCTGAGAGGGAGTCCTATGTAGTTGTCGGACGCTGTGCAGATTATATCCTCCGTAAGCATCCCAATGCCATCTCTGTGTTCCTGTATGCTTCTAAGGAAGAGTGTCTCCGGCATGAGATGGAGTACAATGCCATTCCGCAGAACAAGGCAAGGAAAGAGATCATGAAGATGGATCGCTACCGCCGTGATTATTATCGTTATCATACTGGTAAAAAATGGAAAAATCCGGAAAATTATGACCTGTGCCTGAATACGGAAAAGCTGGGATATGAAGGAACAAGGGATCTGATTATGGATTACGTGAAAAAAAGAACCGGGATGTAAACCCGGTTCTTTTTTTGAAAACGGCTATTCTACATGGTGTTTCTCTGCATATCCGGTCAGGATAAGGGTCAGGGCTCCGTCGCCGGTGACGTTGCAGGCAGTTCCGAAGCTGTCCTGCAGGGCGAAGATGGTGAGCATCAGGGCGGTACCGGTGTCATTGAAGAGCAGGATGCCGGTGATCAGCCCCAGGGAAGCCATAACGGTTCCGCCCGGTACGCCGGGAGCGCCGATGGCGAAGATGCCAAGGAGCAGGCAGAAGAGCACCATGGTTCCCAGGGACGGGATGGAGCCGTACAGGATCTGGGAGACGGTCATGACGAAGAAGACCTCGGTCAGGACGGATCCGCACAGATGGATATTGGCGAACAGTGGAATACCGAAGTTCACCATATCCTTCCGGAGCGCGGAGGATTTTTCCGCACAGCGCAGGGCAACGGCCAGGGTCGCTGCGGAAGACATGGTTCCGACTGCGGTGATGTAGGCCGGTCCATAGTGCTTCACCACTTCCATGGGGTTCTTTCCGGAATAAGCGCCGGCAAGGACATACAGCAGTGTCATCCAGATGAAGTGGCCGACCATTACGATGATGATGACCTTCAGGAAGACCGGAAGCTGTCTGGTAATGGTTCCCTCATAGGAGAGACTGCAGAAGGTGCAGGCGATGAAGACCGGAAGAATCGGGATGATGACACGGGTCACGATCTCCAGCACGATCTTCTGGAATTCCTCCAGAAGCTCTGCCGTCCTTACGGCATTCGTCCAGGTGACGGCAAGTCCCAGCAGTACCGATAGCACCAGGGCACTCATGACGCTCATGATCTGGGGAATCTCCAGATTGAAGACGACCTCCGGCAGTTCTTTCAGTCCGTCTACGGAAGAGACGATGGAAAGATGCGGAATCAGAGTGTATCCGGCAGCCATACTGAACAGGGCAGCACCTACGGAAGAAGTGTATGCCAGGATCAGTGCAACGGTAAGCATCCGGGAAGCGCTTTTGCCAAGCCTGGTGATGGACGGTGCGATAAAGCCGATAACGATCAGCGGTACGCAGAAGGTAATGATCTGTCCCAGCAGATGCTTGGCGGTGACAATGATGTTCATAAAGGCTTCATTTGCGATAAGTCCGACCACGATACCGATGATTACCCCTGCTAATAACCGGAATGGCAGACTGTGTGTTAATTTCTTCATGTAATTTCCCTCCCTCTTATCTTCTTATGCGAGATATCGCTTCAGCGCTTCAACCTTATCGGTTTTCTCCCACGGAAGGTCTACGTCGGTACGTCCGAAATGTCCGTAAGCAGCGGTCTGCTTGTAGATCGGGCGGCGGAGATCCAGCATCCTGATGATGCCTGCCGGTCTGAAGTCGAAGTTCTCCCGGAGTACTTCTACCAGCTGCTCATCAGAAAGCTTTCCGGTGCCGAAGGTGTCCACTCTTACGGAGGTCGGCTTTGCAACTCCGATGGCATAGGAAAGCTGGATCTCACACTTGTCGGCCAGTCCTGCAGCCACGATGTTCTTTGCTGCGTAACGTGCTGCGTAGGCTGCGGAACGGTCTACCTTGGTGCAGTCTTTTCCGGAGAATGCGCCGCCGCCGTGACGGGCATATCCGCCGTAGGTGTCTACAATGATCTTACGTCCGGTCAGTCCGCTGTCTCCGTGGGGGCCGCCGATAACGAAACGCCCGGTCGGGTTGATGAAGAACTTGGTGTCTGCATCCACCATGTCTGCCGGGAGGATCGGTTCGAAGACATATTTTTTAATGTCGGCATGGATCTGCTCCTGAGTAACTTCCTCACCGTGCTGGGTGGAAAGAACAACAGCCTCCAGACGGAGCGGTTTGCCGTTTTCATCGTACTCTACGGTAACCTGGGTCTTTCCATCCGGACGAAGGTAGGGTAACGTACCGTCTTTACGAACGTCAGTCAGTCTCTTTGCCAGTTTGTGGGCAAGGGAGATGGCATAGGGCATCAACTCCGGTGTCTCGTTGGAGGCATAGCCGAACATCATACCCTGATCGCCTGCGCCGATGGCTTCCAGCTGGCTGTCATCCATGAGATGCTCTTTTGCTTCCAGTGCTTTGTCAACGCCCATGGCAATATCGGTGGACTGCTCATCAATGGCAGTGATGACTGCACAGTTGTCGGCGTCGAATCCGAATTTTCCTCTGGTGTATCCGATCTCGCGGATGGTGTCGCGGACGATCTTCTGGATATCTACATATGCTTTGGTGGTGATCTCACCCATAACCAGTACAAGACCGGTGGTGGTGCTGGTCTCACAGGCAACACGGCTCATGGGATCCTGTGCCATCAGTGCGTCCAGGATGGCATCGGAAATCTGGTCACAGATTTTGTCCGGATGGCCTTCGGTTACGGACTCGGAAGTAAATAAAATCTTTTCTTTTTCCATGAAAATACTCCTTTTAAAAATGGGGCAGGGAAAGCCTCCCTGCAATGGGTTTACAAGCAATAAAAAAGCCCGCTTAAGCGGACCTGATAGAAACGATTACCAAATCCTCTTATTGTTCGATTACTCGCTCAGGTGAGCACCTTCCTGCATGACAGGGGTTGCCGGGTTTCACAGATCCTATGTATCTCCACCGCTCTGAATAAGAGAAACTTCTTTATGGACTTTTTCTTCACATAACATACACTCGTATTATAAAAAAGTCAAGCTTTTTACAAAAAGTTTATAAAAAAGAAGCACAGCATATGGTATAATTCAGGAAGATAAAGC
>CAVCTH010000017.1:0-22812 GCA_963604695.1 Clostridiales bacterium
TGATGTGGATGATTTGACTTATATTTTAGAGGATATTACTTATGGTTCCATGAGTTATTTTGATGTGGCGGACGGACCGGCAGAACGGGTGCCGGAGAATTTCTATCATGGACTGGTACTTGGATTGATTGTCTGCCTGAAAGATCAGTATCGGATTGTATCGAACCGGGAGAGCGGCCGGGGCAGATACGACATTGCCATGTATCCGAAACAGCCGAATCTGGATGCATTTATCATGGAGTTTAAAGTGCATAACAGTAGGAAGGAAGCATCTCTGGAGCAGACGGCAGAAAATGCACTGAAACAGATAGAAGAAAAGGCCTATGAAAAAGATCTGTTGGCGGAAGGTATTCCAAAAAAGAATATCTACAAGCTCGGATTCGCATTCAAAGGGAAAGATGTCTATATTTTTCACAAAAAATACAGTGAAAATTGACGAATGTATGGAAATATGTTATACTTCCATATGTGCAAAGCCATCAGAAAGTGCTTTTACAAGCCTAACAGGGAAGCGGGTGAGAATCCCGCACGGTCCGGCCACTGTAAGCGGAAATGAGGAGACTGCAGTAACCATTGCCCATGGGGTGAGAAGGGAAAGTTCTTCCTTGAAAAGCCGTGAGTCAGGAGACCTGCTTTCTGATTAAGGAAAGCTTCCGAAGAAAGCAGATCCTGAAAATTTCTGGCAAAGAAATGCATTCAGATCGAAAACAAATAAGGAGGCCTTCGCAGCTGTGTTGCGGGGACTCCTTTTTACGTGGAGGGAAGACATATGGTATCATTTATCGGAGCGGGTCCTGGAGATCCGGAGCTTTTGACAATTAAGGGAAAGAAAATCATCGACAGCGCGGATGTCATCATTTATGCAGGTTCCCTGGTAAATCCGCAGGTTCTGGCAGATGCCAAAGAGGGTGCGGTCATTTACAACAGTGCGCTGATGAATCTTGATGAAGTCATCGACGTGATGAAGGATGCAGAGAGCAAGGGACTGAAGGTGGCCCGCGTGCATACGGGAGATCCGGCTATCTATGGCGCCCACAGAGAGCAGATGGACCGTCTGGACCAGCTGGGAATCGATTATGAGGTGATTCCGGGCGTCAGCTCCTTCCTGGCAACTGCAGCAGTGTTAAAGAAAGAATATACCCTTCCGGGCGTCAGCCAGACGGTCATTCTGACCCGCATGGAGGGACGTACTCCCATGCCGCCGAAGGAAAAACTGGTGGATCTTGCAAAACACAATGCGACCATGATCATTTTCTTAAGTGTTGGTATGCTGGATGAGATGTCTGCGATTTTAAGACAGGAATATCGTCCGGAGACTCCGGTGGCTGTTGTTTACAAGGCAACCTGGGAGGATCAGAAGATTGTTCGTGGTGATCTGACTAACATTGCAGAGCGCGTGAAAGAGGCAGGTATCACCAAGACAGCCCTGACTGTAGTCGGAGATTTCCTTGGAAATGACTATGACTTGTCCAAACTGTACGACAAGACCTTTACCACAGAGTTCCGAAAGGGAGTGACGGAGTAATGGGAATCTCACTGATCGGAATCAGTCATCATCATACGCCGCTGGCTGTCCGGGAACTGTTCGCGTTCCCGGCAGAGATACAGCAGGAACTGATGAAGGAGATGATCGCGAGAGGAATCGCGGAAGAATGCGTGATTATCAGTACCTGCAACCGGACGGAAGTTTATATTTACACGGCCTGTCCGGGCGGCAATTTTACGGAGCTGCAGGATCTGGTGCTGGAATTTGCAAACGCACAGGATGTGGAAAATATCGGTGATTATATCCGCTTTTATAATGGAAGCAAGGCAGTGCGTCATCTGTTCCATGTGGCAGCAGGCCTGGAATCCATGGTCATGGGAGAAGACCAGATTCTTGGTCAGGTGAAGCGTGCCCATGAGCAGGCAAGGGAGAATGGTACCTGCGGCGTATATCTGAACACCCTGTTCCGCTATGCAGTGACCGCAGCAAAGAAGGTAAAGACGGAGACGGATCTTTCCAGAACCAGCGTGTCCACCGCTACCATGGCCATCAAGGCAGCCGAGCAGGGTCTGGGAACGCTCCATGGCAAGAAAGTCATGATCATCGGTGCATCCGGCAAGATCGGAAGCACGGTGTTAAAGAACCTCCAGTGCATCGAGGGTGCGGAGGTTTATATTACGTCCAGAAATATGGGACAGGCAGGGCAGGATCATCATCATAAGATCACCTACCGCGTCATGGAATATGAGAAGCGGTATGAGCTGGTCAATGAGATGGATGCGATTATCAGTGCCACCAGCAGCCCGCATTATACGCTGACGTACAGCAAGATGGCGGAGAAGCTTGTGACAGAGAAACCACGTGTGCTGGTAGATCTGGCTGTGCCCATTGACATCGAGGCAAAAGTGGAGAAGCTGCCGGGAGTCATGCGCTATGATATTGATGATTTCCAGGAACTTGCACGGACAAATAACGAGAAAAAGCAGCATGAAGTAGTAGCTGCAGACCAGATTCTTGATGAAGTACAGCTGGATTTTGAACGGTGGATGGTATTCCAGCTGGCATTGCCGGATATGGCTTCTTTCAAGGAATGGATGGAACAGGAAGCAGAGAAAAAGGGAATTGATAAAGCCATTGACAAGATGTTTTACCGTTTGCGGGATCATTCCACACCGGCAGAACTTCATGCATTTTTTGAACATTTAAAGGAGATGGAATAACAGATGGGAAAATTATATGTAGTAGGTTTCGGACCGGGCGGTTATGAGCATATGACACAGAAAGCCATTGACGTGATTACCAATGCGGATGTGGTGACCGGTTATACGACCTATGTGAATATTTTAAAGGAATTCTTTCCGGATAAAAATTATCTTGCAACCCCGATGATGCAGGAAGTAAAGCGCTGTCAGATGGCAGTGGAGGAAGCTATGAAGGATCAGACTGTTGCTATGGTATCCAGCGGCGACAGCGGTATCTACGGCATGGCAGGCATTATTTATCAGGTAGCTGATGAAATGAATGCCAATATTGAGATCGAGACCGTTCCGGGTGTGACTGCAGCCAGCGCGGCAGCTTCCGTACTGGGCGCTCCGCTCATGCATGATTTTGCCGTCATCAGTTTAAGCGACCTGATGACGCCTTTTGATCTGATTATGAAACGTGTGGACTGTGCAGGACAGGGAGATATGATTGTCTGCCTTTACAACCCGAAGAGTAAGAAACGTGTAGACTATGTGGAAAAAGCAGCAGATATTCTCATGAAATACCGAGGACCGGAGACTCCGGTGGGTATTGTGAGAAATGCAGGACGGAAAGATGAGTCTTCCTGCATCACCACATTGGGAGAACTGAAAAATGCGGACATTGACATGTTCAGTGTGGTCATTGTGGGCAATTCCCAGACATATACAAAGAATGGAAGAATGATTACTCCGAGAGGCTACCGCGTATAGAAAGGCGGACTCTTTGTATGGAGATGGAGGATAACATGCAGGATCTGATCAGGATCGGAACCAGAAAAAGCCGTCTGGCGCTGGTTCAGACAAATATCGTAAGACAGAAGATAGAAGAGGCATTTCCGGGCATCCGGGTGGAAATCTGCGAGATGTCCACGAAGGGTGACGAGCTTCTGGACCGGACACTGACGTCTTTTGGCGGAAAAGGTGTCTTTACCCAGGAACTGGAGGAAGCGCTTCTGGAAGAACGGATTGACATGGCGGTACACAGCGCCAAGGATATGCCCATGGATTTCCCGGAGGGACTGGGAATCGGTGCCGCATTGAAGAGAGGTCCTGTGGAGGATGTGATCGTCACAAAAGACGGAACGAAGCTTTCTGATCTGAAGCCGGGAAGTGTGGTGGGTACCGGAAGCTTAAGAAGAGAGCTGCAGATCCGGGAACTGAATCCGCTGGTGGTCATTCGTCCCATCAGAGGAAATGTACAGACCAGACTGAAAAAACTGACAGATGGTCTTTATGATGCCATTGTGCTGGCATCCGCAGGACTGGAGCGTCTGGATATGGTATCCGGTGCTGAGTTCCATTTTGAAAAGCTGACACCGGATCAGTGCCTTCCGGCAGCCGGTCAGGCAATTCTGGCGGTGGAGACGAAGAACGGACATCTGACAGAAGTAATGGAAGCGTTAAATGATACAGAAGCCATGGCGATGTTAAGTGCTGAGCGTGCTTACTTAAAAGCCATTGGCGGCAGCTGCAACGCACCGGCGGCAGCACTGGCGAAAGTGGACGGAACAAAGCTTTCCATGGAAGTGCTGTTTGCACAGGATGCAAAGCATGTGAAACGGGTATCCGGTTCCATGGAAAATGGAATTCAGCCTGAGCAGGCGGAAGCACTTGGACAGGAACTGGCACGGAAAATCTGTCAGGGAAAGGTATGGCTGGTTGGTGCAGGACCGGGAGACGAGCGGCTGGTAACCCAGAGATGCTTATCCTGTATCCGCAGTGCGGATGTGCTGGTCTATGACAGCCTGGCAACGGATTCCCTGCTCAACGAGGCAAGACCGGATGCAGAACTGATTTACGCAGGAAAACGTTCTTCCCATCATCATCTGAAACAGGAGGAGACCAATGCGCTGCTCATCCGTCTGGCAAAAGAAGGAAAGAATGTAGTCCGCTTAAAGGGCGGTGACCCGTTTATCTTCGGACGCGGCGGTGAGGAAGCACAGGAGCTGCGGGAAGCAGGCGTGGATTATGAGATCGTGCCGGGCGTGTCTTCCTGCTATGGAGCACCGGCTTATGCAGGCATTCCGGTGACACACCGGGATCATGCGTCTTCCTTCCATGTAATTACCGGACATGAGGGCGCTCACAAGGACAGCACGGTTCTTGATTACGGAACCCTTGCAAAGGAAGAGGGCACGCTGGTATTCCTGATGGGCCTTAAAAATCTTCCGAATATTACGAAAAATCTCATTGCCAACGGCAAGAATCCAAAGACCCCGGCAGCGGTGGTGCAGGAAGGTACGACGGCCAGACAGAAGGTGGCTGTGGGAACGGTGGAGACCATCGTGGAAGAAGCAGAAAAAGCGGGTATTCAGACTCCGGCTATTACCGTGATTGGCGATGTGGTTTCTTTAAGAGACGAGATTGGCTGGTATGGCAAGCAGCCTTTGTCCGGCAAACGGGTGCTGGTGACAGCCACTGAGAAAATGACAGAGCATCTGGCAGAAGTGCTGGAGGCAGAAGGAGCAGAAGCCATCCGTTTCAGCCTGATTCATACGGAAGCGCTGGAGAGTCCGGAGCTTGACCGGCTGGCCGCACATCCGGAGCAGTACAGCTGGATGGTATTTACCAGCAGTAATGGTGTGGAGTTGTTCTTTGAGAAGCTGCTGGCAGCAGGAAAAGATTTCAGAAGCCTTGCAAATCTCAAATTTGCAGTGGTTGGCGCCGGTACGGCGAAAGCGCTGGCAGGAAGAGGATTCCTGGCGGATTTTGTGCCGACAAAATATACCAGCCGGACGCTGGCAAAAGAATGGGTGCCGACCTTACAGAAGGATGACCGGGTGGTTCTGGTGCATGCAGAAGAAGCATCGAAGGAACTGGATCAGGCACTTTCTGAGGCAGGCATTGCATACAGCAGCGTGTCCATGTATCACACGGCTGTGGATCTGCGGAAAGCAGAAGAATTAAGAAGAATGATTTCCCAGGTGGATTATGTGACACTCTGCAGCGGATCTGCAGTGCGGGCCTTTGCATCCATGCTGGAAGAGGACGGCGTCCGCGTGGACTGCCCGGCGAAGATCGTCTGCATCGGACCGGTAACGGAGAAAGCAGCGGTGGAAGCAGGGCTTACCGTGGGACAGTCGGCAGTGGAATATACGGCGGAAGGCATTAAAAATGTACTGCTCGCCGACACAAAAGCTGAGAGATAAGAAAAAAGAAACAGGAGGACCGGGCATGGGACAGCACGGAGGAGATATTTACAGTGAGGAAATCCGGAAACAGATAGAGAGAGAAGACAGGGAGTTTCTGGATTTTTCCGCAAATATCAACCCGCTTGGCATGCCTGCCGGGGTTCGGCTGGCCGTGATGGAGGCTCTGGATAAAGCAGAACATTATCCGGACCCGGAATGCCGGAAATTAAAGGCAGCGCTGTCGGAATATCATGAAGTTCCGGCAGAAGCGCTGATCTGTGGAAATGGCGGCGCGGATCTTATTTACCGGCTTGCCTTTGCGGCAAGGCCGAAGCACGCGCTGGTGACAGCTCCCACCTTTCTGGAATATGAGGAAGCATTAAAGCAGGCGGGAACGGAGATTCACATCTATGAGATGCAGCCGGATTACCGGGTGCGGGAAGATATTCTGGAAGAAATGTCGGAAGATCTGGATGTGATGTTCCTCTGCAATCCCAATAATCCGACGGGAATTCTGGTGGAACAGGAACTGCTGCTCCGGATTCTGGAGCGGGCGGAAGAGAATGATATTCTTCTGGTGCTGGATGAATGTTTCCTTGATTTTACCGGACAGGAAGAGCGGTCATTGATTCAGAAAACGACAGAATATAAACATCTGTTTATTTTAAAATCATTTACCAAGATGTATGCCATGCCGGGCATCCGGCTGGGATATGGCGTCTGCGGTGATGGGAGGCTTCTTCGGAAGATGGAAGCGGCCGGGCAGTGCTGGGGCGTCAGCGTACTGGCGTCGGAAGCAGGCGTTGCGGCCCTTGGTGAATGGGAATATAAAGAAAAGGCAATTGCTCTTGTGAGAGAGGAACGGGCCTGGTTAAAGAAAGAAATGGAGGCAATTGGATTTACCGTTTGGGATGGACAGGCTGATTACCTGTTTTTTCGGACAGATGGAATCCGGGATCTTTACGACCGGCTTCTGCCGGAAGGCATCATGATCCGCAGATGCAGCAATTACCGGGGACTGGATGAGACCTGTTACCGGGTGGCAGTCAAAGATCATGAAGCCAATGAACGGCTTATAGAGGCGTTGAAGAAGACAGTGAGGTGAGAAACGTGGCAAAAGCAATTATGGTGCAGGGAACCATGTCCAATTCCGGCAAAAGTTTCCTGACAGCGGGATTATGCAGGGTATTTAAGCAGGACGGTTACAAAGTAGCGCCGTTTAAATCCCAGAATATGGCGCTTAATTCCTACATTACAAAAGAGGGGCTGGAGATTGGCCGTGCACAGGCCATGCAGGCAGAGGCATGTGGCATTGATCCGGTGGCAGACATGAATCCGATTCTGCTTAAACCTACCAGCAATGTGGGAAGCCAGGTGATTGTGAATGGAGAAGTCCGCGGCAATATGAAAGCCATGGACTATTATAAAAATAAAAAACAGCTCGTTCCGGATGTGCTGGCAGCCTATGAGCGGCTGAGCAGCGAGTACGATATTATTGTCATTGAGGGGGCAGGAAGTCCTGCGGAGATTAATCTTCATGAAAATGATATTGTCAATATGGGAATGGCAAGAATGGCGAAAGCACCGGTACTGTTGGTGGGAGATATTGACAGGGGCGGTGTTTTTGCGGCCTTATACGGAACGGTAAAACTTCTCCCGGAGGATGAGCAGGCCATGATCAAAGGTCTGGTAGTCAACAAATTCCGCGGAGATGTGAAGATCCTGGAACCGGGACTCCGGATGATTGAGGAGAAGACAGATATTCCGGTGGTAGGCGTGGTTCCCATGGAGCGTCTGGATATTGACGATGAGGACAGCCTTTCCGACCGTCTGAACCAGACCCATAAGGGCGCAGGCATTGACGTGGCAGTCATCCGTCTGCCGCACATTTCCAACTTCACGGATTTCTCCGCTTTTGAACGGATGGAGGGTGTATCTCTCCGCTATGTATCCCAGCCGGGCATGCTGGAAGATCCGGATCTGATTTTACTGCCGGGTACCAAGAATACCATGGACGATATGCAGTGGCTGCGGGAGTCCGGCATGGAAGCGCTGATTTTGCGTCAGGCAGAGAAGAAGACGCCGATCATCGGTATCTGCGGCGGCTTCCAGCTTATGGGAAAAGTCATGGAAGATCCGGACAATGTGGAGCATGGCGGCACCATGAGAGGCATGGGTCTTCTGGATACGAAGACCGTCTTTGCAAAATCCAAGACCAGAACCCAGATCCATGGTGTCATGATGAAAGGTGCCGGACTGTGGAGTGACTGGGAAGGAAAAGAAGTGACCGGTTATGAGATTCACATGGGTGTTTCCGAGAATCTGGGCGGCTGTCAGGAACTGGTCCGTCTGGAGGACGGAAGAATTGACGCGCTTGCCAATGAGGACGGAACCGTGCTGGGAAGTTATCTTCACGGACTTTTTGATACGGATGATTTTGCGGAGAGCATGATCCGGGCGCTGATGAGAAGCAAGGGCCTTGACTATGGAAACTGGCACTTTGATCTGGCTGCTCACAAAGAGCAGGAATATGACAAACTGGCAGATCTGGTCAGATCGTCATTTGATATGAAAAAAATATATGAAATTCTGGAGGCGGGGATCTGATGCTGAATGAGATTAAGATTGTAAAACCCAACGAGATAGAGAAACGCAGTATGGAAATCATCACGCAGGAATTGAATGGAAGAACCTGGCCGGAGCCGCAGTTCTCCATCGTCAAACGCTGCATCCACACGTCTGCGGATTTTGATTATGCGGACAACCTGCGTTTTTCCGAAAATGCAGCCATGCTGGGCGTGGAAGCATTGAGAAAAGGCGCAGTGATCGTCACCGATACAAAGATGGCATGGTCCGGCATCAATAAGAAAAAGCTGGCAGAGTACGGAGGCGAGGCTTACTGCTTCATGTCCGATGAGGATGTGGCAAAAGAAGCCCAGGAGCGTGGATGCACCCGCGCAGCCATCTGCATAGAGCGTGGCGCGGTCCTTGGCAAGGAAGTCATCTTTGCTGTTGGAAATGCACCGACTGCACTGATCCGTCTCTATGAGCTGATTCAGGAAGGCAAAGTAAATCCGGCGCTGATCATCGGCGCACCGGTGGGATTCGTCAACGTGGTGGAGGCCAAAGAGCTGATTATGACTGCGGGCGTTCCGTACATTGTACCAAGAGGAAGAAAGGGCGGCAGCAACATTGCGGCAACCATCTGCAATGCCATGCTGTATTATAAAGGTTAAAAAAGATGGACAGACTGAAAGAGATCATTGCCGGTATTCAGCCGACAGATGCAAAAGCAAGAGAGGAAGCCTGGAAAAACTGGGATTCTTTATGCAAACCATTAAGAGGACTTGGCTGGCTGGAAGAAGTGGTAGTGCAGATCGCAGGCATTTACGGAAATGCACATCCCCATCCGGATAAACGTGCAGTGGTGATCATGGGAGCTGATAACGGCGTTGTCAAAGAGGGCGTTACCCAGACGGACAGCTCTGTTACCCTGCAGGTACTGGAAAATATGGGAAATGATCTGTCTACGGCATGTATTATGAGCCATCTGGCAGGCTGCACCATGATTCCGGTCAATATCGGAAGTTTAAAAGACGGCGTGCATCCGAAGATCCGCAATCGGGTTGTCCGTTACGGCACCGGAAATATTGCGGAAGGTCCGGCCATGACGAAAGAAGAGTGTGTAAAGGCCATTCTTGTAGGCGTGGATGTGGTCCGTGAAATGAAAGAAGAGGGTTACGACCTTATTGTCACCGGTGAGATGGGAATCGGAAATACGACGACCAGCTCTGCCTGCGCAGCCGTATTATTTGACCAGGTACCGGAAGTAGTGACCGGACGCGGAGCAGGACTTTCCTCTGAAGGACTGAATAAGAAAGTGCGCGCGATTGAGCGTGCCATCGAAGTCAATCAGCCGGATAAAACGGACGCCATTGATGTCATTTCCAAAGTGGGCGGCCTTGATATTGCCGGTATGGTAGGATGCTATCTGGGAGCGGCGTATTATCATCTGCCGATTCTCATTGACGGTTTTATTTCTGCGATCTCTGCGTATCTGGCAGGTATGCTCTGCGAGACCGCAAAGGAATATATGATTCCCACCCACGGCTCTGCGGAACCGGCGGCAAAAATGGTCATGGAGCATCTTGGTATGCATGCACCCATTCAGGCAGGCATGCATCTGGGTGAGGGAACCGGAGCAATCATGGGACTTTCTCTCATTGATCAGGGACTGAATGTATACTATCATGTGGCAACCTGGGATGGTGCCCATGTGGAGGCTTACACTCACCAGAAATAATTTCGGGAGATCTTTCTTGATGGAAGAATATGTTTATAAAAACCATAAAAAATTAAGATATGGATATACGACGGGTTCCTGTGCAGCGGCTGCTTCCAAAGCGGCGGCTGCCATGCTGCTTTCCGGGAAAGAGATTTCCGACGTGGAACTGATGACGCCAAAGGGGATTGATCTTCGGCTGGAAGTGCTGGATATCCGCCGCACGGAAACTTCTGTATCCTGTGCCATCCGAAAAGATGGCGGGGATGATCCGGATGTGACCAACGGCATTCTGATCTATGCGGAAGTAACCCGGATCCCGGCGGACAAAGTGCGTTCAGACGAAGAGCGGATTTTCATTGACGGCGGAAAAGGCGTCGGCCGCGTCACCAAACCGGGACTGGAGCAGCCGGTAGGGGCGGTAGCCATCAACAAAGTGCCCCGGCAGATGATCCGGGAAAATCTGGAAGCAGTCTGCGAGAAATATGGCTGGCAGGGTGGTTTAAAGGCAGTCATTTCCATTCCCCAGGGAGAAGAACTGGCGGCAAAGACCTTTAATCCGCGGCTTGGCATTATAGGCGGCATCTCGGTCTTAGGAACCAGCGGTATTGTGGAGCCGATGAGTGAGCAGGCGCTGATTCAGACCATCCGTGTGGAGATGAAGCAGAAGATGGCCAATGGCATGGAGTACCTTCTGGTGGTGCCGGGCAATTACGGCATTGATTTCCTGGAACAGTATGGACACGGTCTGGATCTCAATGATGCAGTAAAATGCAGTAATTTCGTAGGCGAGGCGCTGGATGCAGCAGTGGAATTCGGAGCAAAGGGTGTACTGCTGGTGGGCCATATCGGTAAATTTGTGAAGCTGGCAGGCGGTATTATGAATACCCATTCCCACAATGCGGATTCCAGAATGGAGCTTCTGACCGTACATGCGGCGCTTCTGGGTGCGCCCCTGGAGCTTTTACAGAACATGATGAGCAGCGTCACCACAGACGATGCTTTGAAATATCTTGATGAAGCGGGACTTTTGAAGCCTGTCATGGAGCGGATTATGGAGCGCATGGAGTTCTATGTGAACCACCGGACCCAGAACAGCATCGAACTGGGCGTCATTACCTTTTCCAATGTGTTCGGAATTCTGGGAGAGACGTCCAAAGTACCGGACCTGGTGGAGAAAATCGGACGGCAAAAGGGAGGCCAATGATTCATGAAAGCGGGAATCATTTGTTTTACAGAGCATGGAGTGCTGCTTGCTGAGCAGCTGGCAGAGGGAATGTCTGCTCACGGAATTATATGCGAGGCGTGGCTTAAAAAGAAAGGGTATCGGGCAGCGCTGCCTGTGCAGGTAGAGTTTCTGGAAGGAACACTGTCAGAGTGGACAAAAGAGCAGTTTTATTCCAAAGACCTTCTGATTTTTATCGGTTCCACGGGAATTGCCGTGCGGAGTATTGCACCATATGTGCAGAGCAAGAAGACAGATCCGGCGGTCATTGTACTGGATGAGCAGGGGCGGTATGCCATCTCCCTTCTGTCCGGTCATATTGGCGGAGCCAATGATCTGACCCTTCTGGTGGCGGAGCTTACCGGGGCAGAGCCTGTCATTACCACGGCCACAGATCTCCATGGAAAATTTGCAGTGGATGCGTTTGCGGCAAGGAGAGATCTTTATATGGACTCCATGCCGACAGCCAAAGAAATTGCAGCAGCATTGGTGGATAACCTGCGGGTTGGCATGCGGAGCGCATTTCCGGTATTCGGCGTGATTCCGCCGGAACTGGATCCTGCAGGGGAAGAGCCTCTGGGATTTTCCATCGATGTGCAGAAGACCAGCCCCTTTGCGGAGACCCTTCATCTGGTGCCGAAAGCAGTGGTATTGGGAATCGGTTGCAAAAAAGGGACGGAGAGTGCGCCCATCCGTGAACTGGTGGAGGAAGTGCTGGAGGCAAACGGCATTTTCCGGGAGAGCATCTGTAAGATTGCTTCCATAGATCTGAAAAAAGAGGAAGCCGGCATTCTGGAACTGGCGGAACGTTATCAGGTGCCGTTTATTACCTATACGGCAGAGGAATTAAAGCAGGTACAGTGTGAGGACGGATTTGCAGAATCCGCATTTGTAAAATCCGTTACGGGAGTGGGAAATGTATGCGAGCGTTCGGCGCTGAGGGCAGCGGGCGTGCAGAAGCTTCTGATTCCCAAGACGGCAAGAAATGGTGTGACAGTGGCAGCGGCTGTGATGGATCTGACCATCTGTATGGAGGACTAGAATATGAGACCAGTGATTATATTTGCAGGAACAACGGAAGGAAGAAAGCTGTCAGAGTATCTGGCAGGAAAAAAAGTTCCGGTGCTGGCCTGCGTGGCAACCGAATATGGAGAGACGCTTCTGACGGAAAATGAATTTCTCAAAGTTCATGCCGGACGGATGGATGAGGCTGCCATGGAGCAGTTCTTTGAGGAACAGAAAACAGAATTGGTGGTGGATGCGACCCATCCTTACGCGGCGGTTGTGTCGGAAAATGTAGCAGAAGCCTGCAGAAAGGCTGGAGTGGAATATCTCCGTCTGATTCGGGAGTCCAGCACCGCGGAGACCGAAGATGCGGTTCTGGTGGATTCCGTGGATGAGGCGGTGAACTTCTTAAAAGAGACCGAAGGAAATATTCTGGCTACCACTGGAAGCAAGGAGCTTTTTAAATACACAGCCATTCCGAATTATGAGAGCCGGGTATTTGCAAGAGTGCTTTCCACGGCGGAAGTGGCGGCGGCCTGTGAGAAACTGGGATTTGTGGGAAGAAATCTCATCTGCATGCAGGGACCGTTCAGCGAAGCTTTAAATGAAGCTATGTTAAAGCAGTTCGACTGCCGGTATCTGGTGACCAAGGAGACCGGGAAAGCAGGCGGGTATGAGGAAAAGGTGCAGGCGGCAAAGCGTGCCGGAGCGAAACTGGTGCTGGTGGGACGTCCGCCCGAGCAGAAGGGATTTTCCTATGAACATGTGGTAGAGATGCTGAATGTGCGGTTCGGACTGGAACCGGAGCTGGGCGCATCTGCCGGAAATAAGACATCAGGAGTACCGGAAAAACATGCAGAAGAAACCGGAGCCAACCGACAGGTAACCCTCATCGGTATCGGTATGGGAACCATGGAAGGCATGACCGTGGAAGCGGTGGAGGAGATCCGGAGAGCAGATCTTCTCATCGGAGCCAGACGGATGCTGGATGTGGTGCGGACAGAGGGCGCTGATCCGACGCTTTATGAAGGAAAACAGGAATTTGCAGCTTATGAGCCCCGGAAAATTGCCGATTACCTGGAGCTCCATCCGGAATACAGCCGCGCAGTGATTCTGCTGTCCGGCGATATTGGATTTTACAGCGGTGCAAAGAAGCTGTATGAGGTACTGAACCCGGAAAATTATGAGGTGAAGAGCCTGTGTGGCATTTCTTCCGTGGTATATTTCTGCGGAAAGTTAAAGACCTCCTGGGAGGATGTGTGCCTTCAGAGCACTCACGGACGGAGTGCGAACCTCATCGGAGCCGTGAAAGCGCATGAGAAGACCTTTACGCTGTTGAGTGCCCATGGAAGTGTGGAAGCACTGTGCAAAGAACTGAAAGAATATGATCTTTCAGATGTGACCGTCCATATTGGAGAGCGTCTTGGCTATCCGGAGGAGAAGATTACCACCGGAACGCCGGAAGAGCTGGAGCAGGGAACTTATGATGGACTCTGCGTGGCACTTATTGAAAATCCCCATCCGTTCAAGGGCATCCGTTCCTGCGTGGAGGATGAGGAATTTCTGCGGGGCAAGGCGCCCATGACCAAGAGCGAGATCCGGAGTCTTTCCGTGGCAAAGCTGCATCTGGAAAAGGATTCGGTGGTCTATGATGTGGGAGCCGGTACCGGTTCCGTGACCATTGAGCTGGCACTGGCCGCTGTGGACGGTATGGTCTATGCAGTGGAACGGAATCAGGAAGCCTGTGATCTCATTGAGCAGAATAAGAAAAAATTCGGAACGCCGAACATTGAGGTTATTCACGGACTGGCACCGGAGGCCATGGAAGACCTGCCGATGCCGACCCATGCATTTATCGGCGGTTCTGCCGGTAATTTAAAAGAAATTCTGGAAAGCCTGCTGGCAAAGAACCCGGAGATCCGCGTGGTCATTAATACAGTGACGCTGGAAACCATCGGGGAAGTGACGGAATGCTTAAAGGATCTTCCGCTGATAGAGGAAGAGATCGTCTCCGTCAGCGTGGCAAAAGCAAAGAAACTGGGAAGTTATCATTTGATGATGGGACAGAATCCTATTTATATTATTACCTGCAGGGGGGCTGTTAGAGAGTGAAAAGACAGATACCGAGAATTCTTCTGACTGCACCGGCCAGCGGAAGCGGCAAGACGCTCATTACCTGTGGCATTCTGCAGGCATTGGTGAACAGAGGGATGAAAGTCGCATCCTTTAAATGCGGACCGGATTACATTGACCCTATGTTTCATGGAAGAGTCATTGGCACCCGTTCCAGAAATCTGGATACCTTTTTTACGGACGCGGAGACCACCCGCTATCTCTTTGCGGAAAATGCAGCAGACTGCGACATTGCCGTGGCCGAGGGCGTTATGGGATATTATGACGGTCTTGGCGGCATCCGCACGGAGGGCAGCACCTATGATGTGGCGTCGACTCTTGCCATGCCGTCAGTGCTGATCGTTGGCTGCAGGGGAGCCAGCCTTTCCATTCTGGCCATGATCAAAGGCTTTCTGGAATACCGGTCAGACAGCCGGATCAAAGCCGTGATTTTAAATCAGATTTCGCCTATGATTTACGGACAGTTAAAGCCGCTCATCGAGGAAGAACTGGGTGTGAAAGTACTTGGCTATGTGCCGAAGCTTACGGATCTTAATCTGGAGAGCCGCCATCTGGGACTGGTACTGCCGGGAGAGATCGAGGCCTTAAAGGAAAAGCTGAACCGGCTGGCAGAGGTACTGGAAGAGTCTCTGGATCTGGACGCTTTCTGTGCACTGGCAAAGGAAAGTGAAGAGATGAATATAAAAATACCGGAGATCCAGGTGTTAAAAGAACAGAAAAAAGTACGGCTGGCAGTGGCGGCAGACGACGCCTTCTGCTTTACGTATCAGGATAATCTGAAATTACTGGAAACCATGGGCGCGGAGCTTGTCTTTTTCTCTCCGTTACAGGATGAGAAACTGCCGGAAGGTGTGGACGGCATGATCTTAAGCGGCGGATATCCGGAGCTTCATGCAAAGGCATTGAGCGAAAATATGTCTATGCGGGAGTCTATCCAATCGGCAATCGAGGACGGCATGCCCTGCATTGCAGAGTGTGGTGGATTTCTCTATCTGCACCGGGAACTGGAAGGACAGGACGGCGTGTTCTATCCCATGGCAGGCGTACTGGATGCGAAAGCATACCGGACGGACCGGTTGGGACGATTTGGATATATTACATTGACAGCAGAAGCCGATCAGCTTCTGGGCAAGAAGGGTATGGAGATCCGCGGCCATGAGTTCCATTACTGGGACAGTGAGCAGTGCGGAACCAGCTTCCATGCGAAGAAGCCGGTGGGAAAACGGGAATGGGACTGCGTCAACAGCAGTGAATCCCTGTATGCGGGATTTCCCCATCTCTTTTTCTGGTCCAATCCGGAAGCAGCTTACGAATTTTTAAAGAAATGCGAGGAATACCACGGATGTTGATGATGGTAACCGGAGGAAGCGGCAGCGGAAAATCAGAATTTGCGGAGTCGCTGGTAACCGGGCTGGCGGACGGCCCCAATCTCTATATTGCGACCATGTTTCCGTTCGATGAGGAATGCCATAAACGGATTGCCAGACACCGGGAAATGCGGAAAGATAAGGGGTTTGATACACTGGAATGTTATACCGGATTAAAACATGCGGATGTGTCCGGTTATGGCACGGTGCTTCTGGAATGTATGTCCAATCTGACGGCCAATGAGATGTATCAGGAGAGTGGCAGCGGGGATCACTGCGTGGAGGAGATTCTTGCGGGAATCCGCCATGTGAAGGAACAGTGCCGGAACCTGATTATTGTAACCAATGAGATTTTCTCCGATGGAATCGAATACGACGAGGAGACGAAACGGTATCAGAAGTATCTGGGAGCAATCAATGTACAGATGGCTTCCATGGCAGATCTGGTGGCAGAAGTGGTGTATTCCATTCCGCTGATTCATAAGGGAGATTTGAATGAGGTGTTTGGACGATGAAGAAAGTATGGAACAGTTTTTTGATTTCATTTGCCATGTTTTCCAAGATTCCCGTGCCGCGGGCGGACTGGGATAAGGAAAATATGAAATATATGATGTGCTTTTTCCCTGCCATCGGTGTCATCATTGGCCTGCTGGAATGGGGTTACGGATGGGTGGCAATGAAGCTGGAATTTGGAAGCCTGATGAGAGCGGCCGGATTTGTGCTGATCCCGCTCATTGTAACCGGCGGCATCCATCTGGATGGATTTCTGGATACGGTGGATGCGCTCAGCTCCTATCAGCCGCTGGATAAGAAGCTGCAGATTCTGAAGGATTCCCATGCGGGCGCTTTTGCTATTATTATGGGATGTGCCTATTTTACGCTTGGACTGGGTGCCTGGAGTGAGATGAAGACAGAATTTCTGCCGGTGATGGCAGTGGCCTTTGCCCTGTCCCGTGCGTTAAGCGCGCTGGCACTTTCCACCTTCCCCAAGGCAAATAAGAGCGGATCTTTAAGTATGTTTTCCGATGCAGCCCAGAAAAAGATTCTGCTGGGCACACTGACGGTATGGATTCTTGCCTGCTCGGCAGTGGCTCTGTGGCTGAATCCGGTGATTGGCGGGATTATGCTTTTGACCCAGGCGGCAGTGTTCTGGTATTATCATCATGTAGCTATGAAAGAATTTGGCGGAACCACCGGGGATATTGCAGGATTTTTCGTACAGGTATGTGAACTTGCATGTGCCTGCACAGTGATGCTTGGAGGAAAATTATTATGATACTGGTGACAGGCGGATGTTTTCAGGGAAAGACGGATTATGCGTGTGAGACCTTTCACATTGCAAAAGAAGAAGCGGCGGACGGTATGACCTGCTCCTTGGAAGCTATCTATGAGACAAAGCTTCTCTATCATTTTCATGAATATATCAGACGGTGTATGGAAGAGGAGCGGGAACTGGATCTTGACGAGCTGGAAAGACGGAATCCGGACATCGTGCTGGTGACCAATGAGCTTGGTTATGGTGTAGTACCCATTGATAAATTTGACCGGGCCTACCGGGAGAAGACCGGAAGAGTCTGCTGCCAGGTGGCAAAGAGGGCATCAGAAGTCCACAGAGTAGTCTGTGGAATCGGGACGGTGATCAAGCATGGCTGAATTATTACTGATCCGTCACGGCAAGACGGCCGGAAATCTGCTGGGCCGCTATATTGGCAGCCGGACAGACGAACCCTTATGTGAAGAAGGAAGAGAAGGTCTTGCAGGAAAGCAGCTGCCGGAGGTGGAACGACTCTATGTCAGCCCCATGAAGCGGTGCGTGGAGACAGCGGAACTTCTCTGGCCTGGATTTGACCGGAAGAAAATACAGAAAGTAACGGATCTCCGGGAATGCGATTTCGGGGATTTTGAAAATAAAAATTATAAAGAACTGTCCGGAAATGCGGACTATCAGGCGTGGATTGACAGCAACGGCACGCTGCCATTTCCCAATGGCGAGTCCATGGATGCATTCAAGAACCGGTGCCGGAAAGCCTTTGCACAGATTGCAGAAGAAGTGTCTGTGGCAGAGCGGGAGTGGAAAGCGACCGGGGAGACCGGAACCTTCCGGGCAGGAATTGTGGTACATGGCGGCACCATTATGGCAATTTTGGAACAATACGGGTATCCAAAGCGCGCCTATTTTGACTATCAGGTAAAGAACGGCTGCGGCTACAGGCTGACGCCGGTGGAGGAAACAACGTTATGGAATTGTCTTTGCTTGCAGTAATCCTGGGATTTATCCTGGATCTGATTGTGGGAGATCCCCACTGGCTCTATCATCCCATCCGTCTGGTGGGACATCTGATCAGCGGACTGGAAAAGCTGCTTCGGAGTATTTTCCCGAAGACGGAACAGGGCGAACTCATTGCAGGAGGATTTCTGCTGGTGCTGACGGCGGGAATTACCACGGCAGTTGCCTGGGGACTTCTCTTTGCTGCGGGACTGGTGCATCCGTATCTGAAATTTGCGCTGGAAGTCATCATGTGCTACTGGGTACTGGCAACCAAATCACTGAAGACCGAGACTATGAAAGTCTACGATGCACTGAAAAGCGGAGATTTGAAGAAAGCCCGTTTTGCCGTTTCCATGGTGGTTGGCCGGGATACGGAAGTGCTGGATGACATCGGGGTGACCAAAGCTGCCGTGGAGACTGTAGCGGAAAATGCTTCCGACGGTGTGATCGCGCCCCTTCTTTTTCTTATGATCGGCGGCGCGCCGCTGGGATTTTTCTATAAGGCAGTCAATACCATGGATTCCATGGTGGGTTATAAAAATGATAAATATCTCTATTTTGGCCGTGCGGCGGCAAAATTTGATGATGTGCTGAACTATATTCCGGCCCGGCTGTCCGGTATGCTCATGTGTGCGGCGGCAGCTTTCTGCGGCATGGATCCGAAAAATGCCTGGCGGATTTACCGGAGAGACCGGTACAATCACAGCAGTCCCAACTCGGCTCACACAGAGGCTGCGGCAGCAGGAGCCATGCATATTCAGCTGGCCGGAAATGCATACTACTTTGGAAAATTATATGAGAAACCAACGCTGGGAGATCCGGATCGTCCTGTGGAATATGAGGATATTCCGAGGGTGAACCGGCTGCTCTATGCGACGGCAATATTGTCACTTGTGGTCTTTGGATTGGTGAAAGGAATCGTATTATGGCTCATTTAAAGAAAGGTTGTCTGCAGATCTATTGTGGAGATGGAAAAGGAAAAACGACTGCTTCCGTAGGACTGGCTGTCCGTGCGGCCGGTACTGGTATGAAAGTCTATTTCTGCCAGGTGATGAAGGACGGACGCTCCGGCGAGGTGGAGATGCTGAAAAAACTGGGCGTCAACTACCATTGCTGCGAGGAACGGCTGGGATTTTTCTGGAACATGACGGAGGAGCAGAAGGCAGAAGCGGCCAGACTCTATAATCAGCTGTTTGATGAAGCTGTGAAGACTGCCACGGAGGAGGATTATGATCTTCTGGTGATCGATGAATTTATGAGTGCCTATAATCATGGATTTATCGATCAGAAGAAAGCGCTTGATTTCTTTTTGCATCGTCCGGAAAGCCTGGAGGTGGTTCTGACCGGAAGAGATCCAGGGGAAGAGCTGGTGAAACTGGCAGATTACGTCACCGAGATGCGGAAGGTGAAACATCCTTTCGACCAGGGCATCCCGGCGCGAAAAGGAATTGAGTTGTAGTGAACAGAACAGAATTATATAAAAACTGCCGTCTCTGTCCCCGGGAATGCGGAGTGGACCGGACGGCAGGAAAAACCGGATTTTGCGGCATGACTTCCGAAGTGATGGCGGCCAGGGCGGCCCTTCACTTCTGGGAGGAGCCGTGCATCTCCGGAACAGAAGGATCAGGCGCTGTTTTTTTCTCCGGCTGTACGCTTCGCTGTGTCTTTTGCCAGAATCATGAGATTGCAGCGGGAGCGGTGGGAAAGCCGGTGACAGAAGAGCGCCTTTCGCAGATTTTTCTGGAATTACAGGAAAAAGGCGCCAATAACATCAATCTGGTGACGGCTACCCAGTTTCTGCCGACGGTAATTCCGGCACTGCAGCGGGCAAAGGAGAGCGGGCTTATCATTCCCATTGTTTACAACACCGGTGGATATGAAAAGGTGGAAACTCTGCGTCTGCTGGAAGGACTGGTGGATATCTGGCTTCCGGACTGCAAATACCGGAGTACAGAGCTTGCGGCACGCTATTCCCGTGCGGCGGATTACCCGGAGACGGTGAAACTGGCATTGGCAGAGATGGTGCGCCAGACAGGAGAGCCAGTATTTGACAGGCGTGGTATGATGAAAAAAGGCGTTATTGTCCGGCACCTGGTACTGCCGGGCTGTGTTTCCGACAGCAAGGATGTGCTGGAATATCTGTGGGACACCTTTGGAAACCGGATTTATGTAAGCATTATGAGCCAGTATACGCCGCTGCCCCATGTGGCGGCCTATCCGGAGATCAACCGGAAGGTGACGGATGAGGAGTATGAAGAAATTGTAGACTATGCCCGTTTTCTGGGAATGAGCCAGGTGTACATTCAGGAGGGCGGCTGCGTGGGAGAAAGCTTTATCCCCGCATTTGATTATGAAGGAATAGAGAGGAACGTATGAGTATTTTAAATGTCGAACACTTAAGCCACGGATTTGGCGACCGTGCCATTTTTCAGGATGTATCTTTCCGTCTGCTCAAAGGCGAGCATATCGGTCTCGTGGGAGCCAACGGAGAGGGGAAATCCACATTCATGAGCATTATCACCGGAAAACTGCAGCCGGATGAAGGAAAAATAGAATGGTCTAAAAATGTGCGCGTCGGTTACCTCGACCAGCACACAGAGCTGAAAAAAGGCATGACCGTCCGTGAGACGCTGGCGTCCGCTTTCGGCTTCCTGTTTGAACTGGAAGAGCAGATGAACCAGATGTATGACAAGATGGCGGATGCCACCGACGAAGAGATGGCTTCTTATATGGAAGAAACGGGTGTGATCCAGGAACTTCTGTCCGCCCATGATTTCTATATGATTGATGCAAAAGTAGAGGAAGTAGGACGGGCGCTGGGCCTTGCGGACATCGGTCTGGACCGTGACGTGACGGAGCTGAGCGGCGGTCAGAGAACGAAGGTGCTGCTTGGCAAGCTTCTCCTGGAAAAGCCGGACATCCTTCTTCTGGACGAGCCTACCAACTATCTGGATGTGGAGCATATTGAGTGGCTGAAGCGGTATCTCAATGATTATGAAAATGCATTTATTCTCATTTCCCATGACATTCCGTTCCTGAACAGTGTGGTCAATCTGATCTATCACATGGACAATCAGCAGCTGAACCGCTATGTGGGCGACTATGATAAATTCCAGGAAGTCTATGCGGTGAAGAAAGCCCAGCTGGAGGCAGCCTACAACCGCCAGCAGAAGGAAATCGCACAGCTGAAAGACTTTGTGGCGAGAAATAAGGCAAGGGTTTCCACCAGAAATATGGCCATGTCCCGTCAGAAAAAGCTGGATAAAATGGATGTGATCGAACTGGCAGCAGAGAAACCAAAGCCGGAATTTCATTTTAAAGAGGCACGGGTGCCGGGCAGATACATTTTCCAGACGAAGGACCTGGTCATCGGTTACGATGAACCCCTGTCCAGGCCGCTTAACGTGGAGATGGAGCGCGGCGAGAAACTGGTGCTCACCGGAGCCAATGGAATCGGTAAGACCACGCTTCTGAAAAGTATTCTGGGCCTGATCCCGGTGCTGGGTGGAAGTGTGGAACTGGGGGATTATCTGGAGATCGGATATTTTGAGCAGGAAATGAGCCAGGACATTGCCACCACCTGTCTGGAAGAGCTGTGGCAGGAATTTCCGGCCTTTACCCAGTATGAAGCCCGCTCTGCCCTGGCAAAATGTGGACTGACCACCAAACATATTGAGAGCCGCGTCAAAGTGTTAAGCGGTGGTGAGCAGGCCAAACTGAGGCTCTGCAAACTCATCAACCGGGCAAGCAACCTGCTGGTGCTCGACGAGCCCACCAACCATCTGGACGTGGACGCCAAGGACGAACTGAAACGCGCCCTGCAGGAATACCGCGGAAGCATTCTCATGGTGTGCCATGAGCCGGAGTTCTATGAAGGACTGGCGACCAAGGTGTGGGACTGCAGCCAGTGGACAACGAAGATATAAAGGAGTATGCTGGAAAGCCTCGCAGAGTCGATTTTACGAATGGTGTTCTGAATAGTTACGATTGTTTTTTGAAAAGATTGTGCTATAATTTTAAACTGTCGTACAGAAAACAGACAGAAAGGGAAATGAAATACGAATGAATTCTTTAAAACCTATGTTACTGACTTCTATGAAGTCTTACAGCCGGGAACAGTTCTTCAAAGATGTGACGGCTGGAATTATTGTGGCAATTATCGCGCTGCCGCTGTCCATCGCGCTTGCGCTTGCGTCAGGCGTTGGACCGGAGGCTGGTATTTTTACCGCCATTGTGGCAGGATTTGTGATTTCTGCACTGGGAGGGAGCAGTGTGCAGATTGCAGGTCCGACCGCTGCATTTGCAACGATTGTAGCTGGAATTGTGGCAAGAGACGGTCTTGACGGACTGGTCATTGCGACGGTATTGGCTGGCGTGTTCCTGATTCTCATGGGACTCTGCCATTTTGGAACACTGATTAAATTTATTCCTTATACGATTACCACCGGATTCACCTCCGGAATCGCAGTGACCATCGTCATCGGACAGCTGAAGGATTTCTTCGGCGTGACCTATCCGGATGGGGTAAAACCCATTGAAACTATGGAAAAACTGGAAGCTTTTATTGGAAATATCGGAACGGTAAATAAGGACGCCCTGATTGTGGGTGTGGTCAGAATTATTGTGGCAATTATCGCGCTGCCGCTGTCCATCGCGCTTGCGCTTGCGTC
>CAVCTH010000018.1:0-22179 GCA_963604695.1 Clostridiales bacterium
TTCTCTGTTTTTACCAAAGAGTTTTTGAGCAAACAGGGGGTTCTAAACAGTTACATGCCTTGTAAAAATCCTCGATGGTCCACACCGTATCTCCCATGCTCACCATTCTCGCCATATCGGTGGAAGCATTGTAGGTCTCCGGGCTTGACATCATAAAAACCGCAACTCCGATAATCACGATCACCGTTGACACAGAAATAAAGAATTTACTATACCAGTACTTAAAAAGCACTGCCAGTCCCAGCAGCACAATCACAGCACCCACCAGCCGGTAAAGAATCATCCGTATCTTCATATGTATACTCCTTCTCCATAGTATCATGATATTTTTATTATAACGGAACCGCTCCGTCCGGTCACTACCCAGATGGGTAGGGTTGTTACTGTTTAGACAGCAGCCAGACACTTGCTGTCAGGCTGCGTAAGAGGTTGACATTTTTTTATTCCTCCCGCAGAATAGAACTACTATAGAAAAAGGAGATCTTACTTATGTTAAAAATCGGTTCCCATGTGGGCATGAGCGGAAAGAAAATGATGCTCGGCTCCGTGGAAGAAGCCCTCTCGTACGGGGCAAATACCTTTATGATTTACACCGGCGCGCCACAGAACACCCGACGGAAAGAGATCAGTGAGCTGAATATTGACGCTGCTCACGCGCTGATGAAAGAAAACGGCATTGATGAGTTCATTATTCATGCGCCTTATATCATCAATCTGGCCAATACGGTGAAACCGGAGACTTACGAACTGGCCGTCAACTTTCTCCGATTGGAGCTGACCCGGGCCGACGCCATGGGCAGCCATATCATGGTGCTGCATCCGGGCGCTCATGTGGGAGCCGGTGTGGATGCAGGCATTGCTTCGATCGTAAAGGGATTGAATGAAGTGCTGACAGACGACACGAAATGCATGGTGGCGCTGGAGACCATGGCCGGAAAAGGTTCTGAGATCGGACGGAATTTTGAGGAGCTGGCACGAATCTATGACGGCGTGGAGAAAAAGGACCGGCTGCGGGTCTGCTTTGATACCTGCCATACCCATGACAGCGGTTATGATATTGTCAATGATTTTGACGGGGTAATCGCGCACTTTGACCAGGTGCTGGGAAAAGATCAGATTGCTGCCTTTCATATCAATGACAGCAAAAATTCCCGTGGAGCCGCAAAAGACCGCCACGAGAATCTTGGAAAAGGCTATATTGGGTTCGACGCTCTGAATTACATCGTCCATCATCCGGATTTTGCGGACGTTCCGAAGATTCTGGAAACGCCGTGGATTCCTGTAGATGGTGATAAGAAAAATACAAGAGCACCTTATAAAGAAGAAATTGCTATGCTGCGAGCTTCTTCTCCGGCAGCTGTGCCAGAATAATGGCACCGAACATGAGCACACAGCCGAACAGTTCTTTGATGCTCAGGCTCTGGTGAAGGATCACCCAGCCTGCCAGCAGGGAAAAGACGGACTCCAGACTTAAGAGCAGAGATGCCACAGTGGGGTCCGCATTTTTTTGCGCTACAATCTGGAGGGTATACGCCACGCCGCTGGACATGACGCCTGCATACAGGATCGGCATCCATGCAGCCAGAATATCCGCAATCTCCGGATGCTCCCAGACCAGCATGGGAATGCCGCAGACGATGCCTGCCACCAGAAACTGGATGGCAGATAACCGCACGCAGTCTACCTTCGGTGAAAAATGGTCAATGACCAGAATGTGGACCGTGAAACAGATGGCACACAGAATGACCAGAAAATCTCCGGTATTCAGTCGGAATGTCTCATTGATGCAGAGGAAGTAAAGTCCTACGACCGCCAGAGCCACACAGAGCCAGATCAGCGGCCGGACTTTCTTGCCCAGGAAAATACCGAAAATCGGCACCAGCACAATGTACATGGCCGTAATAAATCCGGCTTTTCCCACCGTTGTAAACATGATGCCCCACTGCTGCAGGCTGCTTGCCACTGCAAGAGCCGTACCACAGCAGATACCGCCAATAACCAGCGTCTTCGTATTGCCCCTGCGGGTCTTCATTTCCGCAGGCGTCAGACCGCTTTTCTCGGCTCCCTTATCCATCATCAGAATCACCGGAATCAATACCAGTGCACCGATAAAATTTCTGACCGTATTAAAGGTAAAGGGACCTACATAATCCATTCCCACACTCTGTGCCACGAATGCACAGCCCCAGATCAGGGCAGTCAGCACCAGCAGCACATTATTTTTCATCTGTTTCATTCTCCACTCATCCTCCCGAAGTTTTTATCCGCAGATCTCCATCAGACGGGCTTGTAACTCCGCTACCGTATCAAGCAGCGTCTTCGCTCCCAGACTTTCCAGAAGTTCCTTATCCCGGAATCCCCAGGAGACGGAAATACACGGAATCCCGGCATTTTCTGCAGTAGCCAGATCCACCTCGGAATCTCCCACATAAACACAATCCTGTAACGGCACCCTGATGCCTGCTGCCGCCTCGATGACCGTATCCGGCGCCGGTTTTTTCTTCACCCGCTCGGATTCTCCGATGGCCAGCGGCACCAGATCTCCAAAAGTCTTCCGGCACAGTTCTTTCACTGCCGCATCGGATTTATTGGAGACAACCGCCGTGGGAATTCCTTTTTCCTTCAGCTCCGCCAACAGTTCCATAATTCCTGCGTAGGGCGCCGTATGGTCGTTTAAATGCACCGCATAATGTTCCCGGAATTTCTGAAAACACTCCTCAAACTTCGGATTTTCTTCTCCCTCCGGGATGGAACGGGCCACAAGGTTCCGGACACCGTTTCCTACAAAACTTCTGATTTCCATTCTGGTTCGTTCCGGGAAGCCGCATGCGGCCAGCGCCGCATTGACACTCAGGTACAGATCCTCCAGAGTGTCAAGCAGCGTCCCGTCCAGATCAAATAATACGCCTTTTATCATGATAATTCAAATGCTCCCGTATATAACTGGTAATAACGTCCTTTTTCTGCCAGCAGGGATTCGTGGTCACCGCGCTCGATGATGCGTCCCTGATCCAGTACCATAATGACGTCAGAGTTCTTAATGGTAGAAAGACGATGGGCAATGACAAAGACCGTTCTGCCTTTCATAAGCTTATCCATACCGCTCTGGACGATGGTCTCGGTTCTTGTATCGATGCTGGATGTTGCCTCGTCAAGAATCAGTACCGGCGGGTCTGCGATGGCTGCACGCGCAATAGCTAGAAGCTGACGCTCACCCTGGGAAAGCTCGGAACCGTCGCCGCTTAATACCGTATCGTATCCGTGAGGCAGTTTGGTAATGAAATAGTGGGCATTGGCCAGTTTTGCCGCTGCGATAACTTCTTCATCCGTCGCATCCAGTTTTCCGTAGCGGATATTGTCTGCCACGGTTCCGGTAAACAGATGGGTATCCTGCAGTACCATACCGAGGGATCTTCTCAGATCCGGCTTCTTGATCTTGTTGATGTTGATACCGTCATAACGGATCTTACCGTCCTGAATATCGTAGAACCGGTTGATCAGGTTGGTGATGGTGGTCTTTCCGGCACCGGTTGCACCGACAAATGCAACTTTCTGTCCGGGTTTTGCATACATTTTAATATCGTGAAGGACAATCTTGTCATCCGTATATCCGAAGTCCACACCGTTGAATACCACGTCGCCCTGGAGTTTTTCGTAGGTGACGGTGCCGTCTGCCTGATGAGGATGTTTCCATGCCCAGACACCGGTTCTCACCGGAGACTCTTTGAGCGTACCATCCGGCTCTTCCACTGCATTGACCAGGGTTACATATCCATGGTCTTCCTCCACCGGCTCATCCAGAAGATCGAAGACACGTTCTGCTCCTGCCAGTGCCATGATAATGGAGTTAAACTGCTGGGATACCTGGGTGATCGGCATATTAAAGCTTCTCGTCAGCTGCAGGAAGGAAGCCAGCGCGCCAAGGGTCAGACCGCCCACACCGTTAATGGCCAGTACCGAACCCACTGCCAGAGTGATGACATAGTTGATATTTCCAAGGTTGGACATGACCGGCATCAGAATATTCGCATAAATATTGGCATTTTTAGCACTGTCGAAGAGTCCGTCGTTGAGCTCATAGAATTTCTTCTTTGTCTCTTCCTCATGACAGAATACCTTTACTACCTTCTGTCCTTCCATCATCTCCTCGATATATCCGTTCAGGACCCCCAGATCCTTCTGCTGGCGGACAAAGTACTTTCCGCTCTTGGAACCAAGATCCCGCACGACTTTGATCATGACGGCAATCATGACAACGATGAGAATCGTCAGCGGAATGCTCAGCACAAGCATGGAAATAAAGGTGCTCACAATGGTAATGACAGAGCTTAACATCTGCGGAATACTCTGGCTGATCATCTGACGCAGGGTATCCGTATCGTTGGTATAACAGCTCATGATGTCGCCATGGGCATGGGTATCAAAATACTTAATCGGCAGACGCTCCATGTGGGTGAACATATCATCACGGATCCTTTTCAAAGTGCCCTGGGTCACATTGACCATCAGCCTTGCATAGATAAAGGTGGCAAATGTTCCCACATAGTAAATACCTGCCATAATCAGCAGTGCCCTTACAAGCGGAGCAAAGCTCGGATTACTCTCCGCAAGGAACGGCATAATATAATCATCGATCAGATTTTTAATAAACAGATTACCTGCAACACCCGCCAGGGAACTGACTGCAATCCCCACTGCTACCAGAATGCAGTGAATCTTATAATAGTTCCATATATAAGCAAGCAGACGCATCAGGGTCTTGCCCGGATTCTTGCTGCCGCGTCCATTCATGTTCTTCTTATTCATTCAGACCTGCCCCTTTCTGCTGTAATCTGTAGATATCCCGGTAAATCTCGTTCGTCTTCAGGAGCTCCTCATGGGTTCCCATACCGGAGATGCTTCCCTGATCCAGGACCAGAATCCTGTCTGCATCTTCAACAGAAGAAATACGCTGGGCAATGATGAGCTTCGTCGTATCCGGAATTTCCTCCCGGAATGCTTTTCTTATCAGCGCATCGGTTCTGGTATCCACCGCACTGGTGGAATCATCAAGGATCAGAATCTTCGGTTTCTTTAAAAGGGCTCTGGCAATACAGAGTCTCTGCTTCTGTCCTCCTGACACATTGCTTCCGCCCTGCTCTATATAAGTCTCGTATCCATCCGGCATCTTGTCAATAAATTCGCTGGCCTGGGCAAGCTCACAGGCATGGCGGCACTCTTCCTCTGTAGCCTCCTTATTACCCCAGCGCAGGTTGTCGAGAATGGTTCCGGAGAACAGCACGTTCTTCTGGAGCACCATGGAGACTTCATTTCTAAGGGTCTCGATGTCATACTCCCGGACATCTCTTCCACCTACACGGACAGAACCGTCCAGTACATCATAAAGTCTCGGAATCAGCTGTACCAGCGTGGACTTGGAACTTCCGGTTCCACCGATGATACCGATGGTCTCGCCGGAATGAATCTGGAAGTTCATATCGTTAAGGACACATTTCTCCTCCCGCTCTTCCTTCGTCTCGTTCTCGCTGTAAGCAAAGTTTACATGGTCAAACTCAATAGAGCCGTCTTCCACCTTGTATACCGGGTTCTCCGGATTGTGAAGGGTACTCTTCTCATCCAGCACTTCCACAATACGCTTTGCGGAGGAACTGGCCATAGTCACCATGACAAATACCATGGAGATCAACATCAGACTCATGAGAATCTGGGTCGTATAAGTAAAGAGACTCATAAGCTCTCCGGTGGTCATAGTGCTGTTGACTACAATAAGCTTTGCCCCGATCCAGGAGATCAGGAGGATGCAGGTGTAGACCGTCAGCTGCATCACCGGCTGGTTCATGATGACCAGCTTCTCTGCATGGACACTCAGATCCATCAGATTTTTCGTCGCTTTACAGAATTTATCATTTTCATGGTTTTCTCTTACATAGGCCTTGACTACGCGGATCCCGTTCAGGTTCTCCTGTACACTGGCATTCAGGCGGTCATACCCCCGGAACATCTCATTGAAGATCGGAAATGCCCTGCGGATGATAAACGAGATAATCAATCCCAGGAAAATCAGTGCCGCCAGGAAGATCAGCGATATTTCCACATTAATCCGCACACACATAATCAGTGCAGAGATCATCATGATCGGCGCCCGCACAAACATACGGATCAGCATCTGGTATGCATTCTGTACGTTGGTAACATCCGTAGTCATACGGGTAACCAGTCCTGCCGTAGAGAAATGGTCGATATTCTGGAATGCAAAGTCCTGGATATTGTCAAACATTCCTCTTCTCAGGTTGCGTCCGAATCCCATGGATGCCCTTGCCGCAAATGTACCGGACAAGGTACCCGCTGCCAGGGACAGCATGGCAACCAGAAACATCACCACTCCCATCTTCATTACATAGTTCATGTCCCCGGTCTCCACTCCATTATCGATGACCAGTGCCATCAATGTGGGGAGCAGTACTTCCAGAAATACTTCTGCAATGATAAATAACGGGGAAAGAATCGTATCCCTTTTATATTCCCCGATATATGACATCATTTTTTTAATCATATTCTGCCTCCTTTAATCCAGTCTCTATTTTATTAACACAATGGATCCACCATTCCCGTTCTTCCGGATTCAGCCATCCGTTGACCCGCTTTTCCATCTCCTCCAGCCGGGCAATGACCTGCCGTTGTATCTGCATGCCTTCCTCCGTCAGCACCAGTTCCTTCTGCCGGGCATCGGTGCTCACACTTCTGCGCTCAATATATCCACGCTTTTCCAGACTCTGGATCACACTGGTTACGGAAGACCTGCGGATTTTAAACTCTGATTCCAGCTCTTTCTGAAATGCCTTCTCGTAGTGCTGACGCTTAAACCACAGAAAGCCCAGAATCCGGCTCTGAATGGATGAAAGTTTGAACTCCTCCATCTCCTGCTCCATGGCACGGCGCATGAGACAGGAAAGATCCATAATCGTCTTAATAGGGTGGTCTTCTATCTGCAACATTCATTTCCTCCTTTCTCAACAATACGAATATAACCGTTCAGAGCCACATTCGCAAAACCGCATGTGCATGGCTCTGAATGGTTATACAAAAAGTTAGAACTCTAACGAGTATAAGTTAGAGTTCTAACAAAGTCAAGAAAGAAATTATGAATTTTTTGTGTTCTTGCGTTTCAAAATCCGTTCTCTGATCTCTGCCGACCGGTCAATGCCCGCATTCATAAACCGGGAACCGGGGTTGTGGGTCAGGAACCATTCGGCGCCGCTGGTCATGCGCTCTTTTAACTGCTCCTGTCGCTCTTCCAGCTGTGCCATCTCTTTTTCCAGTCGCTCCAGCACTTTCTCTTTCAGCTGACCGGCATCGGGTGCTTCCACAGCCGGAAGCCGCTCTGTAAGAGCGTCTTTCGTCTCGCTCAAAGTATCCGCAAGAGCTTCCTTCGTATCCGCCAGCTTTCTGGAAACGGCTTCTTTTGCAAAAGAAGACGCCGTTTCCAGAAGCCGTTTCTTCTCTGCGGCCCGCTGCTCCAGTTCTGCCACCAGCTGCTCGGCCTGCTCCAGCATACGCCGCAGATCCATAGCCTCCCGGAATGCTCCGCTGAAGTCGTAAGCCATACATGCGGTAATCACAAAGGTGGCCACCGATACGAATTCCTGGTTCATCCAGGAAACCAGCCGTTCCACCTGAGGCTGAATACCGTAAACCATGGCAACGCTTAAAAATCCCCATGCAATAGACGAACTCAAACAAATATGTCCCTTATACTGAAAATGCTGGTTACTGTAATCCCAGTACCTTACTTTGAAGAGACGCACCATGGCTTCCCCGGTAAAATATTCCAGTACGGTAGCACCCAGCATACCAACAAAATACACTTCTACCGGTGAATTCTGGAAGGGCAAAGTCATCCACAGCACCAGAATCGCACCGCTTCCATATAAAGGAAGCCAGGGCCCCTTTAAGAAGCCCCGGTTCACAGGCCGGAGCTGTTTGAGGGACACATATGCCGACTCAAAGCACCAGCCGAATATACAATAGAGATAAAAGAAGGATAACCACTGTCTGAACGTGTAGCTATACAATACGGTAATTCCTCCAATTCTTTTCTGAAAACTATACGGTGATCTCAGCTTTCACACCCAGAACCTCTTTGTTGGCATCCAGGATCGGCTGTACCACATCACGCAGGAAACTGGTTACCTGAATCTCGGAACGGCCCACATATCTGGACGGCTCCATGCAGGATTCCAGCTGCTCCAGCGTCATATTGAAAGCCGGATCTGCTGCGATCAGCTCCAGAAGGTTGTTGTCTTTTCCTTCTACTTTAACATTTCTGCCTGCTTCCATGGAAAGAGTTCTGATTCTCTCGTGAAGCTCCTGACGGTCTCCGCCTGCCTTTACGGCATCCATCATGATATTTTCGGTTGCCATAAACGGAAGCTCGCTGCGCAGTCTCTTCTCGATGACCTTCGGATAGACCACCAGACCGTCTACAACGTTGAGGCACAGATCCAGAATACCGTCGATGGTCAGGAATCCCTCTGCGATGGAGAGACGTTTGTTGGCAGAGTCATCCAGGGTTCTCTCAAACCACTGAGTAGCAGATGTGATGGCCGGGTTCAGGGCATCGATCATCACATATCTGGAAAGAGAAGCAATGCGCTCACTTCTCATGGGATTTCTCTTGTATGCCATAGCAGAAGAACCAATCTGGGATTTCTCAAAAGGCTCCTCTACTTCTTTCAAATGCTGCAGCAGACGAATGTCGTTGGACATCTTGTGTGCACTGGCTGCGATACCTGCCAGAATGTTCATGACTCTGGTATCCACTTTTCTGGAATAGGTCTGTCCGGATACCGGAACACATTTCTCAAAGCCCATCTTCTTTGCAATCATCGGATCAATCTGGTCGATCTTTTCCTGATCTCCGTCAAAAAGCTCCAGGAAACTTGCCTGGGTACCGGTAGTTCCCTTGGAACCAAGAAGTTTCATGGTACTTAATACATACTCCAGATCCTCCAGATCCATGCAGAACTCATTGAGCCACAGGGATGCTCTCTTACCAACAGTGGTCGGCTGTGCCGGCTGGAAATGGGTAAATGCCAGGGTCGGAAGTGCTTTGTACTTGTCTGCAAATTTTGCCAGCTCTGCGATTACGTTGATAAGCTTTTTGCGAACCAGACGAAGTCCTTCGGTCATAATGATAATATCCGTGTTGTCTCCTACATAACAGGAAGTTGCACCCAAGTGGATGATCCCTTTTGCTTTCGGGCACTGTACGCCGTAAGCGTAAACATGGGACATCACGTCGTGGCGGACCTCTTTCTCACGGGCTTTTGCCACATCGTAGTTAATATCCTCTGCATGTGCTTTCAGCTCATCGATCTGCTCCTGGGTAATGGGCAGTCCCAGCTCTTTCTCGGTCTCTGCCAGTGCAATCCACAGTTTTCTCCAGGTCTTGAACTTCATGTCCTGGGAAAAAATGTACTGCATTTCCTTGCTGGCATAACGATCTGATAACGGGCTTGTATATCTGTCTGTACTCATATGATTATTTTCCTTTCTGTGTTTGTGTAGCATCTTACTTATCGTAGTCTCCACGGATATCTTCTGTCGGCGGATCCATGGGATATTTTCCGGTAAAGCATCCGCTGCAATAAGGAAGCCCTCCTACCATATCACTTAACCGCTCCAGTTTCAAGTAGGCAAGGGTATCTGCCCCGATGACCTGACGAATTTCTTCGACGGTACGGTTATAGGCAATGAGCTGTTCCCGTGCCGGAACGTCGGTTCCGAAATAGCACGGATACAGGAATGGCGGGGAGCTGATCCGCATATGGACTTCCGTTGCTCCTGCGTCTCTTAACATTTTTACAATCCGGTCACTGGTAGTTCCACGGACAATGGAGTCATCGATCATGATTACACGTTTTCCGGCTACGGCTTCCTTCAGCACGCTTAATTTCACCTGCACGCTGGATTCCCGGTTGCTCTGTTTCGGTTTGATGAAGGTTCTTCCGATGTAACTGTTCTTTACAAATGCCATTCCGTAAGGAATACCGGACTGAAGGGAATAACCAAGGGCTGCGGCATTGCCGGACTCCGGCACGCCTACGACCAGGTCTGCATCCACCGGGCTGTCCATGGCCAGATATTTTCCGGCTTCAATACGGGAACCATAGACACTGACGCCGTCAATATGGCTGTCCGGTCTTGCGAAATAAATATACTCAAAAATACATCTGGCTGCTTTCTCTTTCGGCAGACAGTGGCTCTTATCGGATACGATGCCGTATTTGGGAGAAATGCTGACGATCTCGCCCGGCTCCACGTCTCTGACGAACTCTGCGCCGATGGTCTGCAGCGCGCAGGTCTCGGATGCCAGAATATAGGTATTGTCCCGTTTTCCGATACACAGCGGGCGGAAACCATAGGGATCTCTTGCTCCCACCAGTTTTCTGGGGGACATGACAACCAGGGAATACGCACCCTGGATTTTATTCATGGCATGGGATACAGCCTCCTCTACGGATGCGGAATTCACACGCTCTCTTGCAATATGATAGGCAATGACCTCAGAGTCGATGGTCGTCTGGAAAATTGCTCCGCTGTACTCCAGCTCCCGGCGAAGCTGCGGTGCGTTGATCAGGTTACCGTTGTGAGCGACGGCCAGCGTACCTTTGATATAGTTCAGAACCAGTGGCTGCGCGTTCTCACGGGTGCTGCTGCCTGCGGTCGAATAACGGGTATGGCCGACTCCGATATCTCCATGCATGCCTTCCAGAATCTCCGGTGTGAACACTTCATTTACCAGGCCCATGCCTTTGTGCGTCGTCACTTTTCTCGGTCCGTCCGTATCCCCTACGGCAATACCGCAGCTCTCCTGACCTCTGTGCTGCAGTGCCAGCAGACCATAATATACGGAAGAAGCCACATCCCCTCCGTCAAAATCGTAGATACCGAAGACGCCACACTCTTCGTGCAGGTCATCCAGTACATTTCCCTGTTCCATCAAGTTCATTCTTTCCATCCGCGTTATCCTTCCCAAATCCTGTCGTCTGTAATTTCGCGTTTCTGCCAATAGTATAACCTGCGCCTTTCGGAATTTCAACCGTTCAATTAGAAAAAATTATAAATTGTAACTTATTTATAAGAAAAGACGGGTAATTATCCATTTTTTCATAAGCAGGCATAAAGAAAGCTGCTTTGCCGTCGAAAAGAATTTCCGGCCGCAAAACAGCTTTTCAAAGCTCATCAGCCCTGATTGAAACGGGATAAGAACTGACGGGTTCTCTCTTCTTTTGTATTTCCGAATACCTCATCCGGGGTACCCTGCTCCACGATGCGTCCGTCATCCATGAAAATCACGTGATTTGCCACATCTCTTGCAAATGCCATCTCGTGGGTAACGATAACCATGGTCATTTTCTGATCAGCCAGGCCTTTGATGACCTTCAGTACCTCGCCGGTCAGCTCCGGGTCCAGCGCGGAGGTAGGCTCATCAAAACAGAGAATGTCAGGACGGAGCGCCAGTGCTCTCGCAATGGCCACACGCTGGCACTGTCCGCCGGACAGCTGGTGCGGATAATTCTTCATCCGGTCACCAAGCCCCATCTCTTTCAACAGCTTCTCTGCAAGCGCCTCAATCTCGTCGTGAATCTCTTTTTTTCTTGCTTTATAATCCGGCTGCTCCTTCGCCAGAAGCTCTTTTGCCAGAATGACATTGTCAAGAGCCGTATACTGCGGGAACAGATTGAAGGACTGGAACACCAGACCGAAGTGGAGTCGTTTCTTGCGGATCTCCGCTTCCTGTTTTGCGGAATTATCCGCCGCATCAAACAAAGTCTCTCCATTGACACGGATGATTCCGTTGTCCGGTCTCTCCAGGAAATTCAGGCAGCGCAGCATGGTCGTCTTACCACTGCCGGAAGAACCGATGATGGACAGCACCTGACTCTTCTCCAGAGAAAAGCTGATGTCTTTTAAGACTTCGGTACCTCCGAAGGATTTACTGATATGTTCTACTTCCAGAATTGGCATCTCGTCTTCCCCCTTACCTGAAATAATCCAGTTTCTTCTCCAGTCTGCCGAGCAGTACGGTCAGCACACCGTTGAAGATCAGATAATAAACTGCTGTAAAGAACAGCGGCCAGATAGCTCCCGAAATTCCCTGGGAACCTTTCATGAATGCCTGTCCTGCCCAGATAATCTCCTGCAGTGCAATGATTCTTGCAAGGGAGGTATCCTTTACCAGAGTGATAATCTCATTGGACATGGGCGGCACAATTCTCTTAATCATCTGAAGCAGCGTGATTTTAAAGAAAATCTGGGTTCTGGTCATACCAAGCACCAGTCCTGCTTCTTCCTGTCCTGCCGGTACACTCTGGATACCGCCTCTGTAGATCTCGGAGAAATAACATGCATAGTTAAAAATGAAGGATACGGCTGCCGCTGCAAAACGGCCTGCTTCTCCGCCTCCCCAGATGGCGTTTCCAAGTACCAGTCCCGGAAAATAATAAATAATCAGAAGCTGGATCATCAACGGCGTACCGCGGACAACCCATACTACTACTTTTGTAAAATAACTTAACGGGCGGAATCTGGACATGGAGCCAAAGGCGATAATCAGTCCCAGAGGGAATGCTCCGATCAGTGTTACAAAAAAGAGCTTTAACGTCTGCATAAAGCCGATGTTCAATGAATGCACTACCACCGGCATCTGTTGTAATATAAGTTCCATGTACTTTTCCCGCCTTCTTCTTTATTGTGTCACAGACACAAGCGACAGCCAGAAGCGAAATTTCGCTCCCGGCTGCCCGTATCATACCGGAAATTTTCCGGTTCATGATCCATTTTTATGATTGTTACTATTTGATCAGAGCTGCCTGTACGCCATACTGCTCTGCGCATGCATCCAGTGTTCCGTCCTCAGCGCTTGCTGCGAAGAAATCGTTGAGTGCCTGTGCCAGATCAGATCCTTTACGGAATCCTACGCCGTACTCCTCGCTGTTCAGTCCGATGGTGTAGGTCAGGTTCTCATAACCGGTTCCCTCTCCTACCATAGCGCCTGCCATCAGAGAGTCGATGACTGCTGCATCAGAAGTTCCTGCTGCAACTTCCATCAGTGCGTCAGACTGTGCTGCTACCGGAGTATAGTTAAGACCCAGTGCGCTTACCTCTGCCTCACCGGCACTTCCGGTCTCTACTGCGAAGGAAAGGTCTGCAAGACTTGCCTCATCCTGATACTGATCTGCTTTGTCAGCCGGAACAACAACAACCTGTGCGTTGTTCAGATACGGATTGGTGCACTCCATAGCGCTTGTTACTTCGTCGGTCAGGGTCATGCCGTTCCATACGCAGTCGATGGTCTTTCCATCCAGCTCCAGGATCTTGTTATCCCAGTCAATGACTACGAACTCAGCGTCTACGCCAATGCTCTCTGCAAATGCTTTTGCCATATCTGCATCAAAGCCAACCCACTCGCCGTTCTCGTCTTTATAATCCATCGGCTCAAACTCGGTAATACCAACTACCAGAGTTCCTTTATCCTGTACATATGCCAGATCAGAATCAGCTGCATCTGTTGCTTCTGCTTCGTCTGCTGCAGCATCTTCCGTATCTGCTGCTTCTGCATCCTCAGCGGTATCTTCTGTCTCTGCCGGTGCTGCGGTGTCTGCTGAAGAGCTTCCGCATCCCGTTACCATTGCTGCTGTCATCATACCTGCCAGCATCAGAACTACTAACTTTTTCATAATCGTATCCTCCTGATATTTCCATCTGCTACCACTCTACCATGATAAAGTGATTTGCGATGATAGAATCATATCAGCTGGACTTCCGATTGTCAAGAACTTTCTTACGGTTTTCTTCTGCTGCGGTATTCCTGCTCCCAGGAAAGCAGCTTTTTCTGGGGATTCGTCTCTTCAGATTTTCTGTTTTTCTGCTCCGGAATCATGCCCGACGCCAGCTTTTCCGCCAGCTCTGCCTGGTCGCGCACCTCCGGCTCCATGGCGTACTCGCAGGATTTCCGGAAACATTCCGCCGCTTCTTTGAATGCAAACTCTCTTGCATGGCATACTCCCAGGTTGTTCCATACCCTGGCATAAAAGCTGACACCCAGACGGCTGTTCTGATGCATTCGTAAAATATGCCGGTATCCTTCCATGGCCGCCCAGACATTTCCGCCGTCCAGCAGTTCATCCGCCTGCAGCTTCAGCCGCTCCTGCTCCTGCATGGAATCCATGGCACGGATCCGGTCGCTCAATTCTGTCAGCTGCACACTGTCATAGAGATCCGACGCTCCCACCACCGCCACAACCAGATTGGTGAGGCTGGTCTCCGTGGAAATGCCTTTCCGGATCCGTTTCGCCAGATCCACACAGCCCAGCTCCTGTTCCAGCCATCTGCAGAGCCGCTCGTCAAAAAAATTTCTCCCTGCCAGGCAGATATTATGGTAGACGAACCAGGAAAGTTCCTCCAGGCTATACAGGTTCCTGCCCGTCTGTTCCACCAGATACGGCGTCTTCGCCCGTCTGCTCCTGCAGATCACTGCCAGTCCCATGGTTCTCCTCCTCTTCTTCCAGTAAAAACGTATCCACCCAGTAAAGATCCGACGCCGGATACAGCTCTCCGAATCCCAGATCTGTCACCTTCACCTCGCACTGCTTCGGCGAGGAAAAGGAAATCTCCACCAGAAGCCTTCCGGTTCCTTCCGGTCGCTCCGGCAGATTCTGCAGCCGGATGCCGCCCCGGATCTCCGTTCCTCCCAGCATGGGCTGGAAAATCAGCTCCAGCACCGGACTGCCCACCAGAATCATTTCCTGGGACACCTGCACGTCATACCAGTTCTGTCCGGCTTCCGCCAGCGTATAAGTCGTCTCTTTTCCGCCCCGCCTGCTGCGGATTCCCACATTATAAAGCAGGGTCTGCTCACTTAAAAACAGATAGGGCACCCGGTCTTTTCCTGCCTGTGCCAGCATGCACGCGCCTCTGGCACAGATCTGTTCCGCCAGAAATACCCTTCTCCGAAAACAGATTTCCTCCCGGCTTTTCTTATAATCCCGCGCATTAAAATCTGTCCCTGTCAGGAATACGGAGGACACCGGCTCCCCGGAAAACCGTTCCTTCGCGGTCTCCGCCAGCTTTTCATCCCGTCCGCCGTCCAGCAGATTTCCCACATGCCAGTACTCCGGCTCCTCCGCCTGCACCAGCATGGGCGATGTTCTCCGGTTCATATGAAGACAGATGGAACGGATTTCCTCCTGCCCGAATTCCAGCAGAAATACCCGGTGCTGCCAGATATCGGAGGTCTGGCTCATAACAAAATGCACCAGGCTCTCGGCCTCCGACAGCATGTGGATCTGTTCCTTTTCAAAGCCAGCCTGGCAGGCTTCCTGCAGGTACTGGCGGATGGTTTCTTCTTCCATATCCGGAAGTACCAGTACCGCACAGATCGTTTCTTTTTTGCCAAACCGTTTCAGTGCGGACAGTATTTTACAGAAACACGCTGTATGCCCGGAGGGCTGCTCATACTCCAGCGGAAGATATACCGGTTCCTTCATATCCCCAGTCTGATAGCAGACCTGTGGAATTTCCTTCCGGAAATCAATCCCGGCAATCACTCTCTGTTCTTCCTTTGTCAGTATCATTGTTCTTCGCCCTCTTATCTTCTCTGAAACTGTTCCTGCACGATTGCGCTCAGAGATTCATATTCCCTCATCATCCTCCGAAGCGGCCGCTCCTGCCGGTAATCGCAGGCTTTCTGCATACGGCAGAGCCGCTCATAACGACCATCCCCGGTAAGATGCTCCTCCCGGTTCTCATAGGTTTTGCACACTGTGGACTTTTCCGTTCCATCCGGGCATTCTTCCGTGAAAAACCAGGTAAGCCGTTCCCCGTAAAATAACGTAAAGGTTCTGGTAAAAACGCCTCCGCACACCGGATACAGCTGTTCCGTCACATAATCAAAGCTCTTTTTCCCGTGATATTCCAGTACATAATGAAGAATCACCCGGTGCTCCGGATGGCACCGGTATTCCACGGTCATACAGTCATTCATACCATCCGTATGTTCCGCATAAGGAAGCAGTTTTGCCAGAAATGCAAACCGTCTCCGCTCCAGCCATGGCTGGCCTAAAAGCCGCCCTGCCAGACGCTTCTGGGTATCGGTCAGCAGAAGCAGTACGGACAGCTGGCGAAGATACGACAATGCTGCCACCCTTGCCAGCGGGTCCTCCCAGATCATATGCTGCTCCAGACTTTCAAACAGTCCCTCGGGTACCTTCTCTTCCTTCACAAAATCAAGCCAGGATAAATAGTTAAGCCATGCGCTCACCATGACCGGATCCGCGCCCCGCTCATCCATATCCTGCAGTACCGGAAATACCTCCTGCACATGCCGCTCCGTATAAAGTGCCTGGGCCGTCAGCTGTTCTTCCAGCTCCGGAAAATACAGCTGAAACTCCCGGCAGGCTTTCCAAAGTTCCAGAAGAGAAGTGGTATCCGCCACCACCTGCTCTGCCAGCAGGGCCAGAATCCCATCCGTATATTTTCCCTTCCGGAATACTTCCCATGCCCAGGGCCGTAACTCATCATGCGAAATCTTTTCCTGTTCCAGAAGCCGCAGCAGAAATCTTAACAGAATTGACGGATCTGCCGTCCGGCACCCGGTCTTCTGAAGCAGCTCCCATGCCTCCTCATCCCGCTCCAGCAGCATGAGAATTTCCAGATACGTTCCCTGCTCCTTGCGGCTTAACTTTTCCCCGTCCGGAATCAGCAGTTTTTCATCAATCTTTTCCAGTCTCCGGTGCTTCCGCTCATACTGCAGAAGTTCCAGTTTCAGTTTCCGCTCATAGGAGGCGGTCAGCTTTCCGCTCTCCAGCAGCTGTCTGGCTGTCTCCACCGTCTCTCCCTGAATCCGGTGATCTCCTTTTCCTTCCAGAAGATAGAGATTCAATCCCAGATGCTCTTTTCTCCGGCTGATGCACACCTGCAGAAAGGCTGGCGAAATGAGCAGCCGCTTCAGATCATAGGGAACGGTCTTCCGGTAACGTCTTCCCTGCTCATCCAGAAGCGTAATCTCCGCTCCCGGCGTATAGACCGGAATGCAGGCACTTCCGCCGGAGAGTGGCATTGTAAATACCTGCTCCAGCTGCTCATAACGGACTTCCACCTGACGGATTCTCTTATTCCTGCAGGTAAGCTTTCTTAAAAAGAGAAGATCGGCCAGGGCATCCAGCTGCTCACCCTCCAGTGTCTCCACCTCCAGGCATTTTTCATAGAGCCATGCCAGCTGCTCATTGAGCCGCCGCTCCTTTAACTGCGCCAGCAGAAATTCCTGCAGCTTCCAGCGGAGATGTTCCATGTCCGTCCCCTCCATGCCTCCATGGCGGAGAAGGTTCGTATAAAACGCGGTCTTCTGTTTTCCGCTCAATGTATTGTGGTAATCAAAGTACAAAATAATCTGCCGGGGAAGGCGCTCCGCATAACTGTCCGGCAGCGCATACATAAAATACTCGTACAGATTCGTAATCTTGGCGTCCAGTTCCACCCCTTTATGGTACCAGACGAAGGCGTCCTCATCGGTCCGATGGCCCCGGATATAGACCGCACATACCGCTCCGGCTGTCTCTTTGCAGGGTACGACCTGATAGCAGGCTTTTAAAAGCCTTGCCGTCAGCGGTGACCAGTGCTTCACCCCTGCTGCCTGTCCAGCCGCTGCCATGGCCGTCTCCGTCGTCAGGAATCCGTGAGCAGACGCCCAGGCAAAGATCTGCATGGCAAATGCATCCAGTCCCGTAAACAGCGCCATATCTTTTTTCAGAATCTCCCAGGCCGCCTGATAGAGAAGCCGGTTTCTGGCACCTGCCCGGAACTGCCGTTCCAGCAGTTTATAAGCCATGCGGGAACCCTGCTGAAGCTTCGGATCCTTTTCCAGAAGCATGAGCACCAGAATCCAGTTCTCCGGCTGCTTCTGATAGAGCTTCTGAAGCTGTGGCAGACAATTGGCGCCTGCATAACTGTTCACATAGTAAAAAATGGCACGAACCGTCGCCTGCTTCTGCTGATACAGCCGGGTCTTCTCATATTTTCTTAAAATCCAGCCAGCCTCTTCCTTTCTGCCTTCCCGGAACATGACCCAGGCGTCCATGAGCGGTCCTACCGGGTCCTCCGGATTTTCCTTTCTAAGCCGATCCACCAGCGCGCGGTAACTCTGCAGCGCTTTTTTCTCACTGCTACCGCCCCGCCGCTCCTTTTCCAGTTCTGTCAGAAAGTCCGCCATGATCTTCTGTCTGCCGCGTTTCCGCTTCCAGCCCTCCGACCGTCCCGGACCTTTCTTCCGTTCCTGTGTGGCTTCTGCCGCCTCCGGTTCTTCCGGCAACGGTTTCTCCTCTGGTTCCTGTTCTTCTTTTCCAGCGGATGTGATCACCACCGGAATCTCATATTCTCCTGCATCGGATTCTATGAAAAGCTTCTCTTCCAGCGTCTCCCTCGTCTGGATCCACTGGGACTGGTACTCATATTCCATTCGCGCTGCCCGCCCGAAGAAGCTGGTTTTCTTCAGATGGAATCCCGGAATCTCTGAAATCACAATGCCTTTTACCCGCCGCTCATCGCAGGAGACGATCAGAAAGCTGCCCTCCACCGCGCGGCCATCCTGTATCTCCAGTCTGAGCATCTCAGGCTCCACCCGGAGGCTTGCCTGCTCATAGGTAAATATTCCGTTGGAAAAGTCTATGATTTTCTCTTTCATATGAACCCCGTTGCATTTTCTCTAATTTTGTTTATAATCAGTAATATCAATATTATATCACCACTGGTTTGCTCTACGCAACCGCAGGACAGAATACCGAGGTAGAAATGAATACAAATACAGAACCAAAGATCGAAGGAAAAGAGCACTTCCATGGAAGTGACCTGGAAAAGATTGAAAAATATTTTGGCATCCCCAAAGACCAGATTACCGGCTTTGGCGCCAATGTAAACCCTTTGGGTATTTCCCAGAAAATGAAAGAAGGACTGGCTGCCCATATTGATGCAGTCACCACTTACCCGGATCCGGAATACACCGAGCTCCGCGGCCACATTGCAGGCTACACCGGCTGCCGCCCGGAACAGATCCTGGTGGGAAATGGATGTACAGAACTGATTTCCCTGTTCATCCAGATCCGCCATCCGAAAAAGGCGCTGATCGTCTCCCCCACCTATTCCGAATATGAGCGGGAAGTCCGCCTGAACGGAGGCGAAGTCCTCTATTACGCATTAAAAGAAGAAAATGAGTTCCAGCTGGACGTGGAAGATTTCTGCAGTGCACTGGCGGCAGAACAGGCAGATCTCTGCGTCATCTGCAACCCCAATAACCCCACATCTACCGCATCCTCCCCGGAGGAGATGCGCCGGATTCTTGCCCGCTGTCAGGAACTCGGCATTTTCGTCATGATCGACGAAACTTATGCAGAGTTTGCTCCTGCGGGGGAAAGCATCAGTTCTGTGGGACTGCTGGATGAATTTGATAACTTTGCCATCTTACGGGGCATTTCCAAATTCTTCGCCTCCCCGGGACTCCGGCTTGGCTACGCCATGACCGCCAATCTTCCGCTGCTGGCTAAGATCATGGAGGAGAAAAATCCCTGGACCATCAACAGCCTGGCCGAAATTGCAGGCTCCTATATGTTCCATGATTGGGATTACATCGAGAAAACCCGCCACTTAATCTCCACTGAACGGGAGCGCATTTATAAAGAGCTGAAAACATGGGATACCGTCAAGGTCTATAAGCCCCATGCCAATTTTATTCTGGTCCGCATTTTGAAGGAAGGCGTCACCTCCTATGACGTCTTCGTCCACTGCATCAAAAAAGGACTGATGCTCCGGGACTGCTCCACCTTCCCCGGACTGGAGGACGAGACCTTCTTCCGCTTCTGCTTTATGATGCCGGAGAAAAATACCGAACTTCTGAACAGTTTAAAAGAGATTCTGGGTTAACCCCGGAATCTCTTTTTATTATCACTCACTTCTGAATCAGGTTCTCCCGCCGCCTGACAGCAAGTGTCTGGCTGCGGGATTTTCATTCATCATGAAAATTTTTCTTCATACACTTTAAAAAAGCTGTCTGTCTTCACATCCGTGTAATCTTCAAACTTCACTTTTTCCCACAGATGCTTCTGATATTCGGACACCGTATTCTCCATGAGTTCATCGTAAATACTCTGGAAGCGTTCGGTTTTCTGCTGCTGTTCAACTTTCGTCTTATTAGCCTCGGACTCATCCGGTAAATAAGTATTCAGGCATTTCAGGATATAATATCCGTCGTCTGCCGCGAACACATCGCTGACCTCCTCATTGTCCAGATCAAACGCCACATCCTCATATTCCTGGCTTTGATCCCCTCTGGCCACGGATACCGTCACCTTTGCCGCTTTAGAATAAGTACCTGCCAGCGTCTCAAAATCTTCGCCCTGATCAATCCGGCTTTTCAGTTCCTCTGCCAGCGTCTGCTCCTGCACAAAAATCTGATCCAGCTGAATAACCCTGGATTCATCATCGCTGACTTCCACGGTCACATCCTCCGTGATCTTGTCATAGGCCTCCTGGGCCAGACAATAATCCTCATACATGCTTTTCACCGCATCCTCGTCCACACCCAGAATCTTAATTTCTTTCTGGCTCAACGATGCAAAATATTCAGAAGCCGCTTTTGCCGCCTTCTGCTCATCCTCTTCAGAAAGCGCAATATCCCGCTCCTTTGCCAGATAAACCATACTCTTCATCTGCGCCAGCTGAGAGAGCACCTGACTCTTTAAATATTCCTCCAGCGTGGTATCTCCAAAGGCATGATCCCACATCTCAATGCCATAGACGTTTTCATACTGATTTTTCTGATTATTGAGATAGACCAGCGCCTCCGGCATGGCACAGGACACATTTCCAATACGGAACAGCTCATTGGGCGCCAGACCGGTGGTCACCACAATCTTTGTATCGCCGCATCCCGTCAGAGAACCGGCCAGAAGTACCGCTGTCAGTCCCAGACAGCCGATTCTTCGTTTATTTCTCATGGGCTACCTCCTGTAGAATTTCCTTCAGCACCTGCAACACACCATCTTCCTCATAAGATGCCACCTCATACCTGGCTGCCTGCTTCACCTCCGGTGCTGACAGAACCGACGCATAACTGCGTTCTCCGCAGGCCATCATGGATATATCATTGAAATTATCACCAAAAACAACCGTCTCTGCCTGCCTGATCCCAAGTTCTTTCTGAATCCATCTGACCGCATTTCCCTTGGTAGCCTCCGGCGCATTGATATCGATCCACTTTTCTCCGGAAATATGAATGGCAAACTTCTCTTTCCAGTTTGCGGACATGCGTGCATAAACCTTTTTCACATCGTCCAGACAGTAAAGGCTTAATTTTACTCCTTCCGGCAAATAGTCCTGCAGACTTTCCACAACGCCGCCTGCCCCCTTATACTGGCTGAAAATCAGATTGGCAAATGCTTCGTCTTTCTCGTCCGTAAAAAATCCCTCTGCCGTGGACAGAAGAGGATAACAGTCGCCGCCTTCCAGCGCCTCCTGCAAGTATGCTTTCAAATCTTCCGTATTCAGACGCAGCTCATGACAGGGTTTCCCGTATTTCTGAATACAGGAGCCATTATCGGATAAATAAAAAATCCGGTCCCGCACCTCATGGAATACCGCGTCAATGCTGCTGGAATGCCGGCCGCTGGCCGCCGCAAATACTACTCCATGATCCGATAACTGCCGGATCACCTCCATATATTCCGGATTGATCTCTGTAGACCCTTCCTTTACTAATGTTCCATCAATATCACTGATAATCAATCGTGTCATATTCTGTCTTCCTTTGTATTTCATATTTCTATAGTCTAATCGAAATCACATAAAAGCTCAACGGATATTTTCTTAAATTTTTTAAATTTTAATAATTTACCACTTTTCTTATGACGCCATTTATATTAAAATAAGTGGAAATGAGATCTAGAACGAAAGGAGCATTCCCTATGAAAAAAGTATGGAAAACCGTTGCATTTCTCGGAACCGCAGCCGCTTTTGCCGCCACAGGTCTGTATCTCTTCCGCAAGTTCTTCGGAGCTGACGAGGAGTTGGAAGATTTTGAAGATGACGACCTGTTTGATGAAACAGACGAGGACGAAGATGATATAAAAG
>CAVCTH010000019.1:0-22144 GCA_963604695.1 Clostridiales bacterium
ATAGATCAGTCTCAGACTGAAATGAATAAAGTTATAACAAATGATTTCCTTGAAGATGCCAGAAGAATTTTTAAGGGTCAGCTTTCCACCGATTCACCTGAGTATCAATATATGGCGCGCAATGAAGAGATGGAGAAGGCGATTCAGAGCTATATCGATAATAATGCCAGTCCGGATTCCACTGCTTATCTCCAAAAGACCAATGATCTGGTACAGGAGGTTCTGAAACAGCAGTCGGAGGTGGATGAAAGTTTCAAAATTAACCATCCGGAAGAATATAACAGTGGAAAATACTGGACCCAGCATACCAGACAGGGAAACCTTCTGCTCAACCTGGAAAGAGACGAAAAGGGAGAACTGACTGCCAATGGCCAGAAGAATCATGCATATAATGAAAAAATGATAAAGCTGCTTAACTCGGATGACCAGACGGACAGAATCGCAGCCCTTGCCAGCTGCTTCCTTAAGTGCTATTGGGGCGGATTGACGGAGGATCAGCTGACAGACAAAGGGTTCAGTATGCATTTGAGAAAAATGATACAGACAGAAGGATTCTTTAGCAAGTATAACAGTATTGAGGACTTCGTCAAAGATGAATTTGCAAGGAATACGAGCAATGAGCTTTTGATATACATGAGAAGCATTATTTATTCGAGCAGCAGAAAGCAGGCCAATGTAATTGCTCCGATGTTCTTCCATTCCCATGGATACGAGGCAGATGTCATTGGAGGAAAGGTAGATCCCCGGCAGCAGAAAGCCAGCCATGACGCCATGGAGGCCTACATAGATATCGCCAAGGCTGAACTCCAGGAGGAAAGAGCAAAGAACAACGGCAAGCTTATTACTGTGGATCCGGCTATGAATGCGAAGTTAGAGAAGCTCTGCAGGGAAAAGGGCCTGATGTAAGCGAAAACTTCCAGGTTCCTGACGCAGAGATGCCGACACCCTGAAGACTGCACCACGGAGAGGAAGATGACAGACATGAGAGAACAAATGAGAGAATTACTGGAGACATTTTTCCGTCACTATCTTGGTGAGCGGAATCTGGAAGCCACGATGGAGCTGGTGACAGACCATGTCATCAGTCTGGGAACCGGGGAGCAGGAGATCGCAAAGAACAAAAAAGAACTGCGTGCCTTGATGGAGTGTGAATTCTCTGTCATGCCGGATCCTTTGGAATTTGAGCTGAAGAACTATACGGAGACACAGTTGTGTGCGGATGTGTGGAGTATTTTCACCAATGTGCTGGCGAGGATGAAGACCGAAAAGGATGACTGTGAGGTCCTGACCCGTCTGACCTGCATTTGCTGCCGGGAGAACGGCATGTGGAAAATTGCATCCCTTCACATGTCCACACCGTCAGAACAGCAGGAGGAACAGGAGTTTTTTCCGCTTCATTATGGAAAAACGGTGGCATCAAAGATGTCGGTGGATTCCAATGCAAAGCTGATGGAGCTGGTGGCTGCGTCCATTCCGGGCGGTATCATGGGCGGCTATCTGGAAGAAGGCTACCCGCTGTATACGATTGATGACAAGATGCTGGACATCCTCGGCTATACCTATGAAGAGCTCGTGGCAGCCACCGGTGAGAAGATGCTGAACTTTATCTATAAGGAAGACCGGCAGTGGGTGGAGGATACGATTGCAAAGCAGTTTGCGGAAAAAGGAGCCTATGAGATTGATTACCGGGCCGTTGGCAAGGATAACCGGATTATCTGGGTGAATGATATAGGCCGGAAGATTATTACGGACGATGGCCGGGAAGCCATGATCAGTATCATTACCGATATCACAGAGCGCGTGGAACGGGAAAAGCAGCTGATCCGGGAGGCGCACCGGGATTCCCTGACCGGACTTTACAACCGGAAGAAAGCCATCAGCATGATCGAGGAAGCCTTTGAGGAGGGCAGCACCGGGATCCTGTTTATTTGCGACGTGGATAATTTCAAGAGCATAAATGACACCAGGGGCCATGCAGAAGGGGACAAGGTCCTCGTAGAGCTGGCGGACCAGCTGAAGGAGCATACCAGAGGTATGGCAATTGCGGCACGGCTCGGAGGGGATGAATACATGCTGTACTGTCCGGATGCGTCCCTGAAAGACCGTGTGACCGCGAAGATGAAGCAGGTGCAGTCAGAGTTCATGAGCAGCATGCAGGAGCTATATCCGGATCTGCATATCACTATCAGTGTGGGCGGTACGGTGCGGAAGGAAGGCGAGGACTTTAAGACCCTGTACAGCCGGGCTGACGAAGCCCTCTATCTTGCCAAGCACCGGAAGGGTGAGATGAAGATTTCCTGAGCAGAATGTACAATATTAACTACGCCTAACTATGAAAACGAGGTATAACAACCAGATATAGTACCGAATAAAAAAATTTTGTGGTAAGACCCACTTCGTCTTGTATTTTTGCGTAGATGTGCTATAATACAAACCGTTCGACAGTCTTATACGCGTTAGATAGGACTAACGAACTGAGCAGAAGTATTATGAGCATCATTTACTAGGAGGTACGCAGATGAAAGACTGCAAGCAGTGGGACGGCTTTGAAGGCCGCATCTGGAAAGAGGAGATCAACGTAAGAGATTTCATCCAGAAGAACTACACGCCGTATGACGGGGATGAATCCTTCCTGGAAGGGGCAACCGAGGCAACTGACAAATTATGGGGAATTCTGCAGGGACTGCAGAAGGAAGAGCGTGCAAAGGGCGGTGTCCTGGATATGGATACCCACATTGTATCCGGCATCACTTCCCATGGAGCAGGATATATCAGTGAGGAGACCAAGGATCTGGAGCAGATCGTAGGACTTCAGACGGACAAACCGCTGAAGAGGGCATTTATGCCGTTTGGCGGAATCAAGATGGCTGAGCAGGCATGCCAGACCAATGGCTATGAGCCGGATCCGGAGCTCCATAAGATTTTTACCGAGTATTGCAGAACCCATAACCAGGGTGTCTTCGATGCTTATACCCCGGAGATGAAGAAAGCACGCCACAATAAAATTATTACCGGACTTCCGGATACCTACGGAAGAGGACGTATCGTCGGTGATTACCGTCGTGTGGCCCTGTACGGAATCGATTTCCTGATGGAGAAAAAAGCAGAGGATTTCGCGAACTGCGGAGACGGCACCATGACCGATGATGTCATCCGTCAGAGAGAAGAGATCAGCAGACAGTATCAGGCTCTGGGCCAGATGAAGAAGATGGCTGAGATCTACGGCTTTGATATTTCTGAACCGGCTAAGAATGCAAAAGAGGCAGTTCAGTGGCTGTATTTTGGATATCTGGCAGCAGTTAAGACCCAGAACGGTGCAGCTATGAGTGTTGGCCGTGTATCTACCTTCCTCGATATTTATATTCAGAGAGACCTGGAGAACGGAACCATCACGGAGAAAGAGGCCCAGGAGCTGATCGACCATTTTGTTATGAAGCTTCGTATGGTAAAATTCGCAAGAATCCCGTCCTACAACCAGCTGTTCTCCGGCGACCCGGTATGGGCGACCCTCGAAGTCGGCGGTATCGGTGTGGACGGACGTTCCATGGTGACCAAGAACGATTACCGGTTCCTGCATACACTGATCAATATGGGACCGAGCCCGGAGCCGAACCTGACGGTTCTGTATTCTTCCAAGCTGCCGCAGAACTTTAAGAAATTTGCAGCAGACATCTCCATCCGCACCAGCTCCATCCAGTATGAGAATGACGATGTGATGAAGCCGGTATGGGGCGATGATTACTCCATCTGCTGCTGCGTATCCGCAACCCAGACCGGTAAGGAGATGCAGTTCTTCGGAGCAAGGGCAAATCTGGCAAAATGCCTGATGTATGCAATTAATGGCGGCGTAGATGTAAAGACCAGGGAGCAGGTAGGACCGGCTTACAAACCGATCACCTCCGAGCATCTGGATTATGATGAAGTCATCGAAAAATATGACAAGATGATGGACTGGCTGGCAGGTCTCTATGTCAATGTACTGAACCTGATCCAGTATATGCATGACAAATATTACTATGAAGCAGCTGAGATGGCACTCATCGATACCGATGTAAGAAGAACCTTCGCAACCGGTATCGCAGGCTTCTCCCATGTGGTCGACTCCTTAAGTGCGATCAAATATGCAAAAGTAAAATGCGTTCGAGATGAGACGGGTATCGTTGTGGATTATGAGACCGAGGGAGACTTCCCGAGATACGGTAACGACGACGACAGGGCAGACGATATCGCAGTATGGCTTCTGAAGACGTTCCTTGACAAGATCAAGAAGCATCATACCTACAGAGATTCCGAGCCGACAACCTCTATCCTGACCATTACCTCCAATGTAGTATATGGTAAGGCCACCGGAAGCATGCCGGATGGAAGAAAAGCAGGCGAGCCGCTGTCTCCGGGAGCGAACCCGAGTTACGGGGCTGAGAAGAGCGGACTTCTGGCTTCCCTGAACTCTGTTGCAAAGCTTCCGTATGAGTGGGCGTTGGATGGTATTTCCAATACCCAGACGATTAACCCGGATGCACTGGGACACAGCGAGGACGAGCGGATCAAGAATCTGGTACAGGTAATGGACGGATACTTTGATCAGGGAGCCCATCATCTGAATGTCAATGTCTTCGGAACTGAGAAGCTGATCGATGCTATGGAGCATCCGGAGAAGGAGGAGTACGCAAACTTCACCATCCGTGTATCCGGATATGCAGTCAAATTCATTGACCTGACCAGAGAGCAGCAGATGGATGTTATTTCCAGAACCTGCCACAAGAGCATGTAATGACTATGAATGAAAACACAGTAATCACCGGAAAGATTCACTCTCTGGAGACCTTCGGGCTGGTAGACGGACCGGGGGTGCGGTGTGTGGTATTTCTGCAGGGCTGCCATATGCGCTGCAGATACTGCCATAACCCGGAGACCTGGAGCATGCAGGGGGGCGAGGACTCCACAGCAGAAGAGATGTTCCAAAAAGTGTACCGTTACCGGAATTACTGGGGAAAGGATGGGGGGCTTACCGTCAGCGGCGGTGAGCCTCTTCTCCAGTTAGACTTCGTAACGGAATTTTTCCGCCTGGCAAAAGAAAAAAAGGTAAACACGGCACTGGATACCTCCGGCAATCCCTTTTCCATGAATCCGGAATATCTGGAAAGATTTGACCGTCTTATGAATCTCACCGATCTGTTTCTGCTTGATATTAAAGCAGTGGACGGAAAGCTTCATAAGGAACTGACGGGACAGCCCAATGACAATATTCTGGCCATGGCCCATTATCTGGCTGACCATGGAAAATCCATGTGGATCCGCCATGTGCTGGTGCCGGGACTGACAGACTCCGAGGAAGACCTGCTGGCCCTCCGGGATCTGGAACGGTCCCTTCCGACACTGAAAAGAGTGGAAGTGCTGCCATATCATACGCTTGGCCTGTTCAAATGGGAAAAGTTAGGTATTACATACTCACTGGATGGAGTACCGACGCCCACAGAGGAAGAAGTAAAGAGAGCAGAAGAGATTCTGGAAGTAGAAAAATATCGTTAAATAAAGGAGTTTGATAGAAATTTTCAATATCTATCGGTTCCTTTTCTTGCGTTTTCCGTTCAGATCTGTTATGATAATCCATGGTTAGAAAAAACTAACTGACGTGAATAAATCAGGAAACTCCATTTTTCAAACAATCACCGGAACATGGACAATTCCGGTGAGGAGCGTCCTGCTTAACATGGTAGTAATGAAAAATTTTACATAAAGGAGACATTTACTATGGATTATTTAGAGATTGAAAAGGTTGTAGGAAGAGAAATTCTGGATTCCAGAGGAAATCCTACGGTAGAAGCAGAAGTTTATCTGGCTGACGGAACCATCGGAAGAGGAGCAGCTCCCAGTGGTGCATCCACCGGAGAGTTCGAAGCTCTGGAATTAAGAGATGGCGACAAGAGCAGATACCTTGGAAAAGGTGTTACCAAAGCAGTAGAAAACATCAATACCGTAATCAATGAAGTCCTGACCGGTATGGATACATCCGATACTTATGCTATTGACAAAGCAATGATCGAGGCTGACGGAACCAAAGATAAATCCAAACTGGGTGCAAATGCAATCCTGGCTGTATCTATTGCAGCAGCAAGAGCAGCATCTATCTCTCTTGATATTCCGCTGTATCGTTTCCTTGGCGGCGTATCCGGCAACCGTCTTCCGGTTCCGATGATGAACATCGTAAACGGTGGATGCCATGCACTGTCTTCTGGACTGGATGTACAGGAGTTCATGATCATGCCGGTTGGCGCTCCGTCTTTCAAAGAGTGCTTAAGATGGTGTGCAGAAGTATTCCATGCACTGGCTTCTATTTTAAAAGAGCGCGGACTGGCTACTTCCGTAGGTGATGAGGGTGGATTCGCTCCGGCACTGAAATCCGATGAAGAAGCAATCGAGACCATTCTCGAAGCAGTAAAGAAAGCTGGCTATGAGCCGGGCAAAGATTTCAAGATCGCTATGGACGCTGCATCTTCTGAGTGGAAGAGCGAGAAAGGCAAAGGTTTCTACAAACTTCCGAAGGCAGGAACCGAGTATACTTCTGAAGAGCTCATTGAGCACTGGGCAAAACTCTGCGAGAAATACCCGATCATTTCCATCGAGGATGGTCTGGATGAGGAAGACTGGGAAGGCTGGCAGAAACTCACTGCAAGACTGGGCGACAAAGTACAGCTGGTTGGTGATGACCTCTTCGTTACCAATACCGAGAGACTTGCAAAAGGTATCAAACTGGGCGCAGGAAATGCCATCCTTATCAAACTGAACCAGATCGGTTCCGTATCTGAGACACTGGAAGCAATCAAGATGGCTCACAAAGCTGGTTACACCGCTATTTCTTCCCATCGTTCCGGTGAGACCGCAGATACTACCATTGCAGACCTTGCAGTAGCACTTAACACCTGCCAGATCAAGACCGGTGCTCCTAGCAGATCCGAGCGTGTTGCAAAATACAATCAGCTGCTCAGAATTGAGGAACAGCTTGGCGCAAGCGCTGTATATCCGGGAATCGGCGCATTCAATGTAAAAAACGATTAATGCTGAAATCGTAATATAGCACATAAAACTGCCGGAAGCAGATGTAAAAGACTGTTTCCGGCAGTTTTTTTATGGACATACCATGTATAAACCTTGCACAAACCTGTAAAATCCCTTATAATAATTCGGATTGACAGTTCATAACAGAAAAATAACAGAAAAGGTAGTTTATGCGTAAATTAGCATTATCAGACGAGATCCTCATGACCATTGAAAAGCCGGCCCGTTACATCGGCGGGGAAGTCAATGCGGTCATGAAGGACAAGGAAAAGGTAGACATCCGGTTCGCCATGTGTTTCCCGGATGTATATGAGATTGGTATGTCCCACCTGGGCATCCAGATTCTCTACGATATGTTTAACAAGAGAGAAGACACCTGGTGTGAGCGTGTCTACTCTCCATGGAACGATATGGACAAGGTGATGCGGGAGCAGCAGATTCCGCTTTTTGCACTGGAATCCCAGGATCCGATTAAGAATTTTGACTTTTTAGGAATTACCATTCAGTATGAGATGTGCTACACCAACATTCTGCAGGTGCTGGATCTGGCACAGATTCCGCTGGAAGCGTCCGAGCGTACCAGAGAGCATCCGTTTGTCATTGGCGGCGGTCCCTGTACCTACAATCCGGAGCCACTGGCAGATTTCTTTGACCTGTTCTATATCGGAGAAGGTGAAGTACAGTATGATGCGCTTCTGGATCTTTACAAAGAGTGGAAAGCAAGCGATGCATCCAGAGAAGAATTTTTAAAGAAAGCGGCACAGATTCCGGGAATCTATGTTCCTTCTTTATATGAAGTTTCCTATAAGGAAGACGGTACCATTGATAAAATGATCCCGCTCTGTCCGGAAGCGCCGGAGAAGGTGAAAAAACAGCTGGTACTGGATGTGACCAGTTCCAGTTATCCGGAGAAGCCTGTGGTTCCGTTTATCAAGGCAACCCAGGACCGTGTGGTACTGGAGATTCAGAGAGGCTGTATCCGCGGATGCCGTTTCTGCCAGGCGGGTATGCTGTACCGCCCCACCAGAGAGCGGGATCTGGAGATGCTGAAAAAAGCAGCGTATGCCATGCTGAAAAATACAGGCTATGAGGAGATTTCCTTAAGCTCCTTAAGCTCCAGCGACTATTCCCATCTGAAGGAACTGGTTACCTTCCTGATTGATGAGTTTGGAAGCAAGGATATTAATATTTCCCTGCCGTCCCTGCGTATTGATGCATTTTCCCTGGATGTCATGGGAAAGGTACAGGATGTGCGGAAGAGCAGCCTGACCTTCGCGCCGGAGGCTGGTTCCCAGAGACTCCGCGACGTCATCAACAAAGGTCTGACGGAGGAAGTCATCTTAAACGGCGCCGGACAGGCTTTTGAGGGCGGCTGGAACCGTGTAAAACTGTATTTCATGCTGGGACATCCGACGGAGACTGAAGAGGATATGAAGGGGATCGCATGGCTGGCGGAGAAGATTGCCGAGCGTTACTATGAGGTGCCGAAGGAAAAGAGAAATGGAAAGTGCCAGATTGTGGTCAGCACGTCCTTCTTTGTGCCGAAGCCTTTCACTCCGTTCCAGTGGGCGCAGATGTGTACCAAGGATGAGTTCCTGCACAGAGCTTATATTGTTAACCATGAGATCAAGGATCAGCTCAATAAGAAGAGCATCAAATATAACTGGCATGAAGCCGACGTCACCATTCTGGAAGGTGTTCTGGCAAGAGGAGACCGGAAGGTGGCAAAGGTCATTAAGAAAGCCTATGACAAAGGATGTCTCTTTGATTCCTGGACAGAGGGCTTCAAAAATGAACTCTGGATGGAAGCCTTTGAAGAGTGTGGTGTGGATATTGATTTCTATACCATCCGCAAGAGAGAGCTTGACGAAGTATTCCCGTGGGATTTCATCGATATCGGCGTAACCAGAAAATTCCTGGAGAGAGAATGGAAAAGAGCTCATGAGGAGACTGTAACCCCCAACTGCCGGATGCAATGTTCCGGCTGTGGTGCGGCTGTCTTCGGAGGAGGTGTCTGCCGTGAACATTAGAGTCAGATTTCGGAAATATGGAGTATTAAAATTTATCGGACATCTGGATGTCATGAGATATTTCCAGAAAGCTATCCGCCGGGCAGACATTGATATCTGCTATTCGGAAGGTTACAGTCCGCACATGATTATGTCGTTTGCTTCCCCGTTAGGTCTGGGCCTGGAGAGCGACGGCGAATATATGGATATCCGGATTAACGGTTCCATCTCTTCAGAGGAAGCGGTCCGCCGCTTAAATGCCGTTATGGTGGAAGGCATCGATGTCATGAGCTTCCGGGAGCTGCCGGAGAACAGCAAGAATGCCATGGCAAGTGTGGCAGCGGCTGATTATGAAGTACGGTTCCGGGAAGGCTGTGAGCCGGAGGAAGGCTGGAAAGAGAAATTCACAGAATTCCTCGCACAGCCGGAAATGCGGATTGTGAAAGAGACCAAAAAGGGCCAGCAGGAACTGGACATCCGCCCGTGGATCTACAGCTGGGAGATCGTGGACGACATGATCCGGATGCAGGTGTCCGCAGGAAGTGTTCACAACCTGAAACCGGAAATGGTACTGAAAGCATTTGCGGAACATATCGGCTGGGAGATGCCGCAGTTTGCCCTGCTGGTGACCAGACGGGAAATGTACGCAGATCAGGGAACAGAGGAAGAGCGGAAGCTTGTCTCTCTGGAAGCGCTGGGAGAAGAAATTGGATAGTACAAGAATTATTACCTATGTAAGAGACGGAGTTCTGGCAGACGCCCTCTATGAGGACGGGCACATGATGGAGCTGTCCCTGATTTCCAAAGAAAAGGAATCCCTCCTTGGAAATATTTATATAGGAAAAGTAAAGAATATCGTAAAAAATATTCAGGCGGCCTTTGTGGAGATTGAGCCGGGACTGCTCTGTTATCTTCCGCTGGAAGATGTGAAACATCCGGTCTATCTTCATCCAAAGGCAAAACAGACACTGGTACAGGGGGATGAACTTCTGGTGCAGGTCAGTCGGGAAGCGGTGAAGACCAAAGCGCCTTCGGTGACAACCAGATTCAGCCTGACCGGAAAATATCTGGTGCTGACCCATGGAAATGAGACCATCGGTTTTTCCGGAAAACTGGACAGCGCAGAGAAAAGCCGGCTGAAGGCCTGGACAGCCGGACAGAAGCTGCCGGAAGGGGCGGGGATGATTGTCCGGACCAATGCTTCCGGGGTGTCAGAAGAGGAACTGAACCGGGAATATCAGCACCTGGGGGCGCAATATCAGTACCTGCGGCAGCAGGCTATCCACAGAAGCCTGTATTCCTGCGTGTTCCGCAGCCGTCCGGCTTATTTAAGCTCCGTGCTGGGAAGCAGAAGCGAGAATTTAAAAGAGATTCTCACAGACGATGCGGAAATTTATCAGGAAATGGGACAGTTTCTCCGGGAAGAAATGCCGGGGGATGAGGCAAAGCTTCATTTCTACGAAGACCGGATGCTTCCCTTAAAAGCATTGTACCGGCTGGAAAAGGGAATGTCAGAAGCGCTGGCAGAACGGGTCTGGCTCAAATCCGGCGGCTATCTGGTCATTGAAGCCACCGAAGCGCTGACGGTCATTGATGTGAATACCGGAAAGTGCATTGCAGGGAAAGACAAGCAGGCCACTATCCGGAAAATTAATCAGGAGGCAGCCCAGGAGATTGCACGGCAGCTGCGTCTTCGGAATCTGTCCGGTATCATTCTGGTGGACTTTGTCGATATGACAGAACCGGGTGCAGACGAGGAACTGCTGACAATGATGCAGAAGCTTCTGAAGCGGGATCCGTTGAAAGCATCTGCCGTGGATATGACGGCTCTTGGTCTCATGGAACTGACCCGGAAAAAGCAGAAAAAAACATTAAAAGAACAGGCAAAGGAGTGTAAGATTCAATGATTGAAGCCCTGGCAAAAAAAGAAAACGGACACTATAAAAGCTTTCATATTAAAGGACATGCCCTTTATGCAGACGCAGGAGAGGATATTGTGTGTGCAGCCGTGTCCGCACTGGTCATCAACACCATCAACTCCATTGAAGAGTTTACGGAAGATGCATTTACCTGTGACTGCCGGGATGGAATGATTGAGAGTTGGGAGTTTACTTCCGACGTATCAGCAGGGACGGATCTTCTGATGAACGCTCTGATTCTTGGCCTGAAAAATATTGTAAAATCCTATGGGGATGAATATCTGCAGGTATCCTGCAGTGAATCATAAAAAAATTGGAAAAAGATGTTGGAAACAGCTTGACAACCATAAAGGTTCATGTTAGTATATCAAAGATGCCGCGCAGTGGGGTTGCAAGTTTGTCCGAAAGGGCGACACCGAAGCTGGCGAGTAAATATTAGGAGGTGCCATATGTACGCGATTATTGCAACAGGTGGTAAACAGTATAAAGTATCTGAGGGCGATGTGATCAAAGTTGAGAAGCTCGGTGCTGAAGCAGGTTCTAACTATGTATTTGATCAGGTTCTCGCAGTATGTGACGACGCTCTTACCGTAGGTACTCCGGTAGTCGAGGGTGCTACCGTAGAAGCATCTGTAATCGGTGACGGAAAAGCGAAAAAAGTTATCGTTTACAAGTACAAGAGAAAAACTGGATATCATAAAAAGAATGGTCACAGACAGCAGTACACCGCTGTTAAGATCGAAAAGATCAACAAATAATTTTTATTACAGTTAACCAGTTACTTATTCATTAAGAAATTCAGGGAGGTGCAGACCTATGTTGAATATGAACCTTCAGATGTTCGCACATAAGAAGGGAGTCGGTTCTACAAAGAACGGCAGAGATTCCGAGTCCAAGAGACTTGGTGCCAAGAGAGCTGACGGCCAGTTTGTGAAAGCCGGAAATATCCTTTACAGACAGCGCGGAACCAAGATTCACCCGGGTGTGAATGTAGGACGCGGCGGAGATGATACTTTATTCGCTTTAGTGGATGGAGTTGTTCGCTTCGAGAGAAAAGGAAGAGATAAAAAGCAGGTTTCTATCGTTCCGGTAGCAGCTGAATAATCCGCATTCACAGGGGCTTCAAGTCGGTAAGATTTGGAGCCCTTTCTTAATCTTCCATTGCCAGACAAAAAGGAGACGACACATGTTTGCAGACAGAGCAAAGATATATATCCGCTCAGGTAAGGGCGGGGACGGCCATGTAAGCTTCCGCAGGGAACTGTTCGTGCCGGACGGCGGTCCGGATGGCGGTGACGGCGGAAACGGAGGAGATGTAATCTTCGAAGTGGACGAAGGACTGAATACGCTGACCGACTACCGCCATAAGCGCAAATATGCGGCGCAGGACGGACAGGAAGGCGGAAAGAGAAACTGCCACGGAAAAAGTGGAGAGAGTATTGTATTAAAAGTTCCGGAAGGAACGGTCATTAAAGACGCAGAGAGCGGCAAGGTAATCGCGGATATGTCCGGTGGGAACCGCCGTCAGGTCATCTTAAAAGGCGGACGCGGAGGCATCGGCAACCAGCATTTTGCCACTTCCACCATGCAGGCCCCGAAATATGCAAAACCGGGACAGCCCTGCCAGGAGCTGGAAGTCATGCTGGAGCTGAAGGTCATCGCAGATGTGGGACTGGTCGGATTCCCCAATGTAGGTAAATCCACCCTGCTTTCCCGCGTAACCAATGCACAGCCGAAGATTGCCAACTATCATTTCACAACCTTAAGCCCGAACCTGGGTGTGGTAGACCTGGACGGTGACGGATTTGTCATTGCGGACATTCCGGGACTGATCGAGGGTGCATCCGAGGGCGTGGGACTGGGACTTGATTTCCTTCGTCACATTGAGCGTACCAAGGTCATCATCCATATGGTAGACGCAGCATCCGTAGAGGGAAGAGATCCCATTGCAGATATTCATGCCATCAATAAAGAGCTGAATGCCTACAATCCGGAGATCGCTGCCAGACCGCAGGTCATTGCTGCCAATAAGATTGATGCCATCTGGGATAAGGAAAATGATCCGGTAGAGAAGATCCGCAAGGAATTTGAGCCGGAAGGAATCAAGGTATTCCCGATTTCCGCAGTCAGCGGCCAGGGGCTGAAAGAACTGATGTACCACGTAAAAGGACTGCTTGACAATATGGATCACAAACCGGTGGTCTTCGAGCAGGAGTTCTTCCCGGAAGATATGTTCGTGCGGGAGAATCTGCCTTATACCGTGGAAAAATCCACCGAAGAGGAAAATACCTACGTGGTGGAAGGACCGAGAATCGAAAAAATGCTTGGCTATACCAATCTGGAATCCGAGAAAGGCTTTGCTTTCTTCCAGCGTTTCCTGAAAGACACAGGAATTCTGGAGGAACTGGAAGCAGCCGGAATCCAGGAGGGCGATACTGTCCGGATGTATGGTTTAAGCTTCACATATTATAAATAAGAGGATAAATTATGACAAGCAAGCAGAGAGCTTATTTAAAAGGACTGGCACAGACCATGGAACCGATTTTCCAGATCGGCAAGAACAGTCTGACGCCGGAAAATACAGCAGCCATTGCAGAAGCACTGGAAGCACGGGAGCTGATCAAGATCAGCGTGCTGCAGAACTGTATGGATGATCCGAAGGAGCTGGCAGCCCTGGTGGGAGAGAGAACCCGTTCCCAGGTGGTACAGGTCATCGGAAAGAAGATTGTGCTTTACAAAGAAGGAAAAGACGAGAAAAAGAAAATCGTGCTTCCTAAATAAAGCAGAAGAGAGGCTATATGGACGAAGGCTGGAAACAGATCGGAATTATGGGCGGCACGTTCGATCCGGTTCACAAGGCGCATCTGGCACTGGCAGAACAGGCTTACCGGCAGTTCTCCCTGGATGAAGTATGGATGATGCCCAACGGACGGCCCCCTCATAAGAGAGACCATTCCCAGACCGATGTTTCCCATCGGATGGAGATGGTGCGCCGCGCCATTGCAGAAATTCCGTATTTACGCTTATGCGGACTGGAGCAGTTTGAAAAGAGCTATCACTATACCTTTGAGACCCTTCAGATTTTAAGAGATCTGTTCCCCAAGGTACAGTTTTATTTCATCATGGGGGCTGATTCCCTGTTTGATTTTGCAGACTGGCGGAGACCGGATATCATCAGCCGGGAATGCGTCATTCTGGCGGCTACCAGAGATCATTGCCGAAGAGATGAGATCCTTCAGAAGATCGACGAACTGAAACAGCTTTTTGACGCTGATATCCGTATTTTAAATACGCCGAACATGGATATTGCATCGGAAGATATCCGTAAGAGACTGCAGCATGGGGAGGATACCTCTGACATGCTTCCGGAAGAAGTGACAGCCTATATTCGTCAGAACCATCTGTACGAATGAGAAAGGAGTCCTGGAAAATGGATGAGATCTGTATCAGAGACTTAAAAAAAGAACTGAAGAAAAATATGGACGAGAGCCGTTATGAACATACCTTAGGTGTCATGTACACCAGCGCCGCGCTGGCCATGCGGTATGAATGCGATCTCGACAAGGCACTGCTGGCCGGGCTTATGCATGACTGTGCCAAATGCATGCCCAATGCCAAGAAGCTGAAGACGGCAGAAAAGTATGGACTGGAAATCACAGAGCTGGAGAAGAAGAATCCGTTTATGCTCCATGCAAAGGTTGGCGCCGTTCTGGCGGAGAAGAAGTACGATATCACCGATGAGGAAGTACTTGGAGCCATTCGCTGGCATACCACCGGCCGTCCCAATATGACGCTTCTGGAAAAGATCGTTTATATAGCCGATTATATTGAACCCAAAAGAGACAAAGCGCCGAATCTTGGCGAGATCCGGAAACTGGCTTTCATCGACCTGGACCGTGCGCTGCTGAAGATTTTGCAGGATACTTTGCACTATCTGGGAGATTCCCCGGAGGATGTGGATTCCATGACAAAATCGACCTATGATTTCTATCAACAGCAATTACAACCATAGAGGAGAAAAGATATGGTATTAAAAAATTCAAAGGAAATGGCGAAACTGGCAATTGCAGGACTGGAAGAGAAGAAAGCAAATGATATCAAAATCCTTGATATTTCTGATGTTTCCGTTCTGGCAGATTACTTCATCATCGCATCCGGAAGCAACCGTAACCAGGTGCAGGCCATGGCAGACGAGGTAGAAGAGCGTCTGTACAAAGCCGGATATGAGCAGAAGCAGATCGAAGGTTATCAGACTGCAAACTGGATTCTGATGGACTATCAGGATATTATCGTTCACATTTTTGATGAGGAGAACCGTCTGTTCTACGATCTGGAGAGAATCTGGAGAGATGGAAAAGTCGTTTCTGAGGAAGAGTTAGAGGCATAAAAATGGAAAAGCATGACTGCGTTCTTTCTGTTGAGAAAAAAACGGACAACCGTTTTCTCAATATGTATGACATTCAGTATGAAAATAAAGTCGGAGGCCAGGGCATCTATCACATTGCATCCCGTGCGTCTTCTATCGATACACTGAAAATGAAGACCCGGGTAAATCGTCCGGATGGCGTGATTATCTATGCGCTGTATGGTCCGAGAAGAGACAAGGTAGTGATGGTTCGCCAGTACCGGTTCTCCATCGACGACTATGTCTATGAATTTCCGGCAGGACTGGTAGACGAAGGCGAGACCTATGCGGAGGCCGGAGCCAGAGAGCTGAAAGAAGAGACCGGACTTGATTTCACACCGGTCAAAGCCAATGAAATGTTCAGTAAACCGCTGTTCACCACCATCGGGATGACGGATGAGTCCTGTGCAACGGTTTATGGCTATGCATCCGGCCATATTTCCAAAGCCGGACTGGAGGACAATGAAGATCTGGAAGTTGTTCTGGCGGACCGGAAAGAGGTGCGCCGGATTTTGCAGGAAGAACATGTGTCTATTAACTGCGGATACCTACTGATGCATTTCCTGTGCCATACAGCAGAGGATCCCTTTTATTTTCTGAGGTAACTGCTGATGCTGACGAATTTCAGGATTGCCGTGGAAGCGGTCATGCCCATCTTTTTATTGATTTTGCTGGGCATGGCTTCCCGGAATCTTCATATTATGTCGGATACGGAACTGAATCATGCCAACAAAGCGATTTTTCAGGTCATGTTTCCGATTATGATGTTTTACAATATTTATTCCGTGGATTTTTCCGGCGTGATCATGCCAGGCTATATTGTGTTCTGTATTGGTATGCTGCTGGTCGTCTATGGTCTTGCATTGGTTGTGGCGCTGCTGACAGAGAAACAGAATTACAGCCGCGGCGCGCTGATTCAGGCAGTCTACCGGGGAAATTTCGTACTGATGGGAATTCCGATTATGAACAATCTTATGGGCGACGAGGCCATGGGACTGACCACCGTTATGGTGGCGATTATTGTTCCCATCTATAATGTACTGGCGGTGATAACGCTGGAAGTATTTCGTGGCGGAACCTTAAAGCCAGGGGTGATTGTGAAGAGAATCGTGACCAATCCGCTGATTTTCGGAGCGGTGGCGGGAATTATTGCTGCAGTGCTGGGAGCAAAGCTTCCTGTGATTCTGTCAAAGCCTATGGGACAGGTAGCGTCCTCCGCATCCGTCGTTGCATTGATGGTCATGGGCGCATCCTTCCGGTTCAGCAGTATCAAAGAGAACCTGAAGAATCTGATCCTGGGTGTGACCGGAAAGCTGATTGTCAGTCCCGGCCTGGCACTGGGAGCCGGATATCTACTGGGACTTCGTGGACTTCCCTTAGCGCTTCTCATTATTATGTTCGGAGCGCCCTGCGCCGTATCCGGGTACACCATGGCGCAGCAGATGGACAGTAATGGAGAACTGGCGGCAGGATGTCTGATCTTTACCTCACTTTTATCCTGCATTACCATCTGCGGATGGATATTTCTGTTTAAACAGCTGGGAGCTTTTTAGTTCCTGGCTTTTTTATTTGCCAAATTGGGAAATACTATGATATAAAGGTAAGAACAAGGGAGGATATGTGATGTCTTTTATCAGTGTGTTTGATGTGTTAGGGCCGAATATGATCGGTCCTTCCAGTTCACATACAGCCGGAGCGGCCAAGATCGCCTATCTGGCACAGAAAATGATTACCGGACCGCTTGTCCGGGTGGATTTTACGCTCTATGGTTCTTTTGCCAGAACTTATCGGGGACATGGTACAGACCGGGCACTGCTGGGAGGTATGATGGGGTTTACCACCGATGATATGCGAATCCGGGAATCTGGGAATAAGATCTCTGAAGTAATGTTGAAACGGGAAATAGAGCTGGGAGAAATCTCTGAGATTGAAGCGCTGGCCCGTATGGAAAAAGCATTCCATATTATGAAGGATTCTGCCAAAACACCCATCAAGACTCCTGTGAAATCCATGGGTGGACTCATTGGCGGCGAAGCAAGAATCTTATCAGAACATCAGGCAGCCGGAAAAGGACTGTGCGGATCGATTCTGGAGAAAGCTATTACCTATGCAATGGCCGTATTGGAGACCAATTCTTCCATGGGTCTCATTGTGGCAGCACCTACCGCTGGCTCTGCCGGCATCGTACCGGGCCTTCTTCTGGCTTTTCAGGAGACTTATGATCTTTCTGACGATGAGATGGTGAAAGTGCTCTTTAACGCCGGAGCCATCGGCTATCTGGCTATGCGAAATGCAACCGTGGCCGGAGCAGTCGGCGGATGCCAGGCAGAGGTTGGTGTGGCGTCTGCCATGGCAGCGTCTGCAGCTGTGGAACTGATGGGCGGAACGCCAAAGCAGTGTCTTGATGCGGCTTCCACGGTACTTATGAATATGCTGGGTCTGGTCTGTGATCCGGTAGGAGGACTGGTGGAATATCCCTGCCAGAACCGGAATGCGGCCGGTGTGGCAAACAGCCTCATTGCCGCGGAGATGGCCCTTGCAGGAATTCCACAGCGGATTCCGCTGGACGAGATGATTCAGGTCATGTATACCGTAGGAAAACGAATCCCGGCAGAACTCCGGGAAACAGCACTGGGAGGATGTGCCACCGCACCTTCCGTATGCAGTGGCTGCAACGGCTGCAGCTGATCAGGAAAAAGGAACAGCATTCATACAGCGAAGCATTTGCTGCATAGTACAGATTTCCTGTTCCTGACTGATAATCATAGCATAGAGAAATCGTTTCAGATCCCGACAGACAGGAAAGTGCAGTGTGGCCTGGCAAAGGTCCACAGCACCCCTGTGGTACGGGATCATTTCTTTTAGAAATAATGTGTTGATCTGATTTTCTGCCGGAATCTGCCGCATCTGTCGGATCATTCGGCTGGAAATCTGGCACTGACGGCACCGGAAAGCATGCTGATCGGGAATGGTATTTCGGTACGTACTGCAGTGATCCCACATGCGTTCCATATCCCCGATTCGTTCCCGCTGTTCCTGTTCCATGCGGCTGGCCAGTTCCTGAACCGGAATACAGATGGTATATTGCAGCAGATTCTGACACAGGCAGATACCCGTTTCCTGATGAATCTGCAACTGGCACAGACAATTTTCTGAAATACTGGCAGTCACAGCAATTCTGCTCATCCGTTCTGACATTTGATTCACAAGTTCCCTGTATGTATGCAAATATTGTTTCGTAACATCACTTAACTGACAGGTCCGGCTCATATTCCACCTCCTGCTGTCAGAATATGCACCGGAAGCTCCATCCGTGCGTAGTTAGGCTAATCCAGAGCGGCCAGTAACTGTTCTTTTTTGATAGCATAATAAATGACGCCTACCGCATCTGCCAGGAACCAGCCGATAGGTACGGACCACCAGATTCCCACAACACCGATAGCCGGAATGGCGGAGAGTGCATAGGCCAGCGCCACGCGGGTGCCAAGGGAAATGACCGTCAGTACCACGGACATACCCGGACGGGTCAGTGCACGGTACAGACCGTAGAGCAGGAACAGCATTCCGATGGCATAGTAAAAAGCACCCTCGATGCGGAGATAACGGACGCCTTCCGCAATGACCGCTGTCTCGGAAGCATCAATAAAGAGGCTCATAAGTGGAGCCGCAAATACGAAGACCAGAACGGAGATCAGGGCACCGAAGGAAATGGAGGTAATCACCGCCCCACGGATGCCTTTCTGAATTCGTTCCTTTTCTTTTGCCCCGTAGTTCTGAGCAATAAAAATGGAAAAAGCATTTCCAAAATCCTGCACCGGAAGATAGGCAAAGGCATCAATCTTCACAGCTGCGGCGAAGGAAGCCATAATGGTCGTTCCGAAGCTGTTGACCAGACCCTGTACTGCCAGAATACCAAAGTTCATAATGGACTGCTGCAGGCAGGTCAGAGCGGAGAAATTATAGAGAAAGATCGCCGTCATGCCCACAAAGATCACCATGAGATAAGAACGCATCATCACCTTTAATTCCTAGGGAATCCGCAAAAACCAGATGATGCCGTCGATGCCTGCAAATACCAGTACATTCAAAACTATGGAAATGACGCAGAGCAAAATAAAAGAGGCAAGAATGCCCTCTTTTAATCCGACCTCGTCTTTTTCTCCGTAGCGGATAGAGAAGACGGTGCCGCTTCCCATGGCAAGTCCTAATAAAATAGAAGTCAGGAAGGTCATAAGAGAAAAGGCGGAGCCGACGGCTGCCAACGCATCGGCACCCAGGTAGCGCCCCACAATCAACGTATCCGCAATATTATAACACTGCTGTAAAAGATCCCCCAGAATCATAGGAATGGCAAACAGCAGCATGCTTTTGACCACAGGTCCTTTTGTTAATTCGTTATCCATTTCTTTTTATCCCCCGTAATAATTGATAATCATGCATTCCGCTGTTTCATTGGTCCGGTTTTCATAGACATGCGGAATGGAAGAGGCGAACATAAAAGCATCACCCGGATGCAGGACATGCTCTTCACTGCCTGCTGTAAGCGCCACCGTGCCGCGGATCACATAGAGATATTCCTGGGCTTTGGGCGGATGCCCGATAGAAGTGTGGGAACATCCGGGGTCCAGCTCCATCTGGAAATATTCAAAATTCCGGGAGGCACTGCATGGGAAATAGCAGCGGAGCCGATAAGTGCCAAAATCATCCTGCTGAAGCTCCGTATCTTCCTTACGGACCAGGTCACATTCCTTCTCCGGTTCTTCCAGAAGGGCCGTATAGGGAATGCTAAGTCCGTCGGCAATCTTCAGAATCGTGTTGATGGTAGGATTGCTGTTTCCTTTCTCGATTTCCGATAGGATTCCTTTGCTGATTTCTGAAGTTTTGGCCAACTGCCCCAGGGACAGATTCCGTTCGGTCCGCAATCGCCGCAGGTTTTCGCCGATAATTTTTCCAAGATCCATAGAAAAGCTCCTTTTTGGTGCTGTATTTTCTCTGTTGACAAACAAATCATATCAAGGTAATATGAAAAAGGTCATTCAGAATATTGAACGAATGTACAATTTATTTTATTATAAAGCTTACGGAAAGGACCGTCAATATGAAAAAGAAAGCGTTCCGGGCAGCGTTTCCTTATACACTGCCGATCTGTATAGGATTCTTATTTTTAGGAATGTCCTATGGATTTATGATGCGGAGCAAAGGATTTTCTTTTGTGTATCCGCTGTTTATGAGTATGTTTATTTTTGCAGGTTCCATGGAATTTGTAACCTGTAACCTGCTTTTGTCCGCCTTTAATCCCATCGCAGCCTTTTTTCTGGCGCTGATGGTTAATGCAAGACATCTGTTCTATGGACTGTCCATGCTGGAAAAGTATAAGAACACCGGATGGAAGAAGCCCTATCTGATCTTCGGCATGTGCGATGAATCCTTTACCATTAACTCCGCAGTGACGCCTCCGGAAGATGTGGATAAAGGCTGGTTCATGTTTTTTGTAAACCTTCTGAACCAGATCTACTGGGTGTTCGGCGCCACCATGGGAGCGCTGCTTGGCTATGTGATTCATTTTAATACAGAAGGCATTGAATTCGTCATGACCGCCCTTTTTGTGGTCATGCTAGTCAATCAGTGGGAAGAACATAAGGATCACCGTCCGGCGCTCATCGGTCTTGTCTGTCCGGTAATCTGCCTGGCGATTTTCGGCAGCGGCAGCTTTATGATCCCGTCTATGATCTTTATGACGGTAAGCTTCCTTGCGGGAAGAAAATATATGGATACGGAGGCTGAAAGATGACAGTTACACAGCAGATTATCACCATCGTGGCCGTTGTGCTTGGCACTATGACAACCCGCTTCCTGCCGTTTCTGATCTTCCCGGAAGGGAAAAATCCTCCGGATGTGGTCCGCTATCTGGGAACGGTGCTTCCCTATGCAGTCATCAGCCTTCTGGTGGTTTACTGCCTGAAGGACGTGCCGGAGAGCGGCACCTGCGGCATTCCGGAAGCCATCGCCATTGTATTTATCATTTTCCTGCATAAATGGAAGAAGAATACCCTGCTTTCCATCGCCGGTGGTACGGTATTATATATGGTATTGGTACAGTGGAAATAAAACATTTGTTTGCTTTTTTGACATATGCATGCTATAATGGGAGAAACGAATGTTCGATTAGCAGGAGGAACTTTTATGAATGACAGAAAGATCACACCAAAGCAGCAGGAGATTCTGGACTTTATCAAATCCGAAATACTTCATAAGGGTTATCCGCCTGCCGTCAGGGATATCTGCGAGGCTGTTCATCTGAAATCTACCTCTTCAGTACATTCCCATCTGGAGACGTTGGAAAAAAACGGTTATATCAGAAGAGACCCCACCAAGCCCAGAGCCATTGAGATTATTGACGATCAGTTTAACCTGACTCGCCGGGAGACGGTGAATGTCCCCATGATAGGAACCGTTGCTGCAGGCCAGCCGATTCTGGCACAGGAACATATTGAAGGATATTTCCCCATTCCGGCAGAATACATGCCGAAGGGTGAATGCTTTATGCTGAAGGTAAAGGGCGACAGCATGGTGAATGCCGGTATTTTCAGTGGTGATTATATCATGGTTCGCCAGCAGAACACTGCAAAAAATGGTGACATGGTTGTCGCATTGGTGGAAGATTCTGCCACTGTGAAGACTTTTTATAAAGAAGACGGACACATTCGCCTCCAGCCGGAGAATGACTCCATGGATCCGATCATTGTCAATGAGGT
>CAVCTH010000020.1:0-21870 GCA_963604695.1 Clostridiales bacterium
GAGCGCACGGCTGGGGGCCGTGAGGTCGCAGGTTCGAATCCTGTTACCCCGATTTCCAGGGCTGCCTGAGCGGCTCAATCCGAAGTGGGAGGCTGTGAGAACAGACTCCCACTTTTTTTGCAGCTGCCAGGGTAGTTTTCGATAGAAATGCAAACACTATACAATGATGAGGAGTAAGATGCAGATGAAGAAAGTACCATTTGTTACCAAAGACCAGATCGAAGGTATCGCAAAAATTTATCCGACACCGTTCCATATTTATGATGAAAAGGGAATCCGCGAAAATGTCAAACGTCTTTACGAAGCATTTTCCTGGAATCCGGGATACAAAGAGTATTTTGCAGTAAAGGCAACGCCGAATCCGTTCCTGATGCAGATTTTAAAGGAGTATGGCTGTGGAAGCGACTGTTCCTCCAAGGCAGAGCTGGTGCTGTCTGAGGCAGTAGGCATTACCGGACATGATATTATGTTTTCCTCCAATGATACACCTCTGGAGGAGTTCGCATACTGTGAGAAACTGGGCGGCATCATCAATCTGGATGATATTACCCATATTGAGGCAGTAGAGAAATCTGTCGGCTATCTGCCTAAGACCATGAGCTGCCGTTACAATCCGGGTGGATATTTCAAAATGAGCAACGGTATCATGGATAACCCCGGAGATGCCAAATACGGTATGACCGAGGACCAGATCATTGAGGCTTACAAGATCATGAAATCCAAAGGAGTTGAGAACTTTGGAATTCATGCATTCCTGGCAAGCAATACCGTGACCAACGAGTATTATCCGATGCTTGCAAAAGTATTATTTGAGCTGGCTGTACGTCTGAAGAAAGAGACTGGCGCTCACATTACATTTATCAATCTGTCCGGTGGAATCGGTATCCCGTATCAGCCGGATCAGGAGCCGAATGATATCATGGTGATCGGCGAGGGTGTTCGGAAAGTATACGAGGAAGTACTGGTACCGGCTGGCATGGGCGATGTGTCCCTGTGCACGGAGCTGGGAAGATATATGATGGGACCGTATGGCGGACTGGTTACCCAGGCCATTCATGAGAAACACACCCACAAAGAGTACATTGGTGTGGATGCCTGCGCAGCAAACCTGATGCGTCCGGCTATCTATGGCGCTTATCATCACATCACCGTTCTTGGCAAAGAGGATGCACCCTGTGATCATGTTTATGATGTAACCGGCTCCCTCTGCGAGAACTGTGATAAATTTGCCGTAGACCGCAAACTTCCGAGAATTGACAAAGGTGATTACCTGTTCATCCACGATGCAGGTGCACATGGTCATTCCATGGGATATAACTATAATGGTAAACTTCGTTCTGCAGAACTGCTTCTGAAAGAGGACGGCTCTGTACAGCTGATCCGCAGAGCAGAGACGTTGAATGATTACTTTGCAACCTTCGACTGCTTTGAGATTGGACAGAAACTGAAAGAACTTGTAAAATAATTTCTGTCAAGCATAAATGAAAATGTCCCGAAATAATTAAAATATTTGCCCTGATTTTTCAGGGCATTTTTTAATCAAAATGATCTTCCATACTGATTAAAATATTGACAGCATGAACCCACTTGCCATGTCTGAACAGGCTTGAAGGCAGGCTCCGCAGGAGCACGATGGTTCATCGTGCCCCTCTGGAAGCCTGCCGGCACACACGTGTGCCAGCCTAACATAGCAGCCCCTACTGTCAATACATGAAACACTGGTCAGATAACTTTAACAACCCATTGTTCTATGAGCGAGTTGTACACAGATCATCAAAGTGATGAGGCTGAGATCGAACAAATTTAAGGAATTCATAGCGTCTCCACGGATGAGACATAGGTGGAATGTAGAGCTTCTTTGGCTTTGGTGGCTGATAATCCAGATCCAGTTCTTTTGATTTTTCTTCACGTTGAGGAATTTTTTCGAGGGCATAGGTATCCTTGTCATTAATACAACAGAAAAGATTGCCATCAAACGCTTGAATCACCATTGCTTTCGTTCCTTTACGATAATGGACCTGTTTGCCATTGGAATTAAGCATACGGTAATAGTTATTCATAAAAAGAATGGAATGCCCACAGTCTACAGTACGTTCAGTCAAAACAGCAAGAATTCGGTTGATTTCTTCGTTTGAGGGTTGCTTTTCAAAAGCAGATTTGCTACCATGAATGGGAAGGGTGAACTTCTCATTGAATTCCTTTATGTAGGAGTTTAGGAATTCATTGGCAGCGTCTATGGTCGTGATTCCTGCAAGTCGTAATTCGACAGGGAGTCGCGACTGTAGTGTCTGGTTAAGACGTTCCACACGGCCTTTGGCCTGAGGAACACTGCTGGATTCAAGAAGAACTCCTAACTGTTTACATGCATAAGCAAACTGGGTATAGGTATCCTCATCAATTGATGGGGAATTTTTTCTTTTATAGGTGAATACCGTACGGCGGTCAGTAAGTATTTTACAGGGAATGCCATAGGTGGAGAGGATTTGGTGGAATACATGGTAATAAGCATGCAATGTTTCCTGCATATCAAACCATGCACCAACAACAGTGCCAGTGGCATCATCAATAGCCAGATGGAGATGCCAGACCTGTCCGGGAACCCATTCATGAGGAGTTGCATCCATTTGGATTAGTTCCCCGAAGAAAGCACATCTGGGGCGTCTGGAGTGCGCATCCTCAACAGCTACTAAATTAGCCTGGATAGCGTCAGCTTCTTTTGCAGTATGAGCAGCCATCTTGGCAGCACGTAATTCTTTTTTGATTCTTTTTTGCTTCGTTTTAGTAACCTTTGGAGAGAGAATATATTCACTTTCGAGGATACTTGCGACTGATGAAACAGAAAGACAGATCTGTTCATGTTTGGCAAGAAGCTCCGTGAAGTGCTGGAAGTTGGCATTAAAGTATTTATTGCGATAAAGATCAATAACAGCTTGACGCGTCTGTTCGGGAATCGTAGTCGATGGTTTACGTCCGCGATTGCCGTGTACAAAAAAATCTTTGCCGTGTTCTTTATATCCAGCCAGCATGCGATTAATATGTCTGTAAGAACAGTTGAGCATGATTGCTGCCCTGGTCTTATTTGCATCCGGATGATCTGCGAGATATTTAATTGTTTCATATTTTTTCTGTTCGTCCATTGTAAGCAGTACCTTTCTGATGAGTAGTACCTCCTGTCTGTAGTCTAGGAGGCTATTTTACCACAGTTGGGACATTTTCATTTGTGGTATACTAGGACATTATCATATATGGCTCATAAAACTGAAAGAACTTGTAAAATAATTTCTTGCACTTTGGGAGAACCTGTGATAAGATAAATGAGTTAGATGCGCAGGAGTGGCGGAATGGCAGACGCATCAGACTCAAAATCTGACGAGGGTGACTTCGTGTGGGTTCAAGTCCCATCTCCTGCATAGTAAAAAAGGCTTCATACCGGACGGTATGGAGCCTTTTTTGCGAAGCGGAGAGTCTCAACTTGCATTCCCATATTTGTTTGGATATAATACACATATGTAGCTATTTATGACAGGAGCGGTAAGAATGAACTGTAAGCAGGCACAGCGGCTGCTGGTTCCTTATATTAACGGGGAACTGGACGAGCAGGAAGAAGGAGAATTTGTAAAACACATCCGGCATTGTCCGGAATGTTATGAAGAACTGGAAGTGTATGCCACGGTTTTTGCCGGTATCCGACAGCTGGATGGAGCGGAGGAGACGGTGAATTACCGGACGCTGGTAAATGATTCGCTGGAAAATTCAGAAGAAGATGTACGGGATGAGCATTTCCTGTATCTGTATGTACTTTTGATGCGGCTGGCTGCAACCGCAGTATTATTCTATATGATCGTGAGGTGGCTCATCTGATGAGTGAAAAAATAGTTTTGATTGACGGGCACAGTATTATCAACCGTGCCTTTTATGGTGTTCCGGACCTGACCAATTCCGAAGGTCTGCACACCAATGGAATCTATGGATTTCTGAATATCATGTTCCGGATTCTGGACGAGGAGAAGCCGGAGTATCTGGCGGTGGCTTTTGATCTGAAGGCGCCTACGTTCCGGCATAAGATGTACGACGCGTACAAAGGAACACGAAAACCCATGCCGGAGGAACTGCGGGAGCAGGTGCCGGTGCTCAAAGAGCTGCTCACAGCCATGGGGATTCCGCTTCTGATGAAAGAGGGATATGAGGCGGATGACCTTCTGGGAACGGCGGCCAGAAAGAGCGAGGAAGCGGGCATGGATGCGGTGATCGTATCCGGAGACCGGGACCTTCTGCAGCTGGCGACGGAGAAAATCATGATTCGGATGCCGAAGACAAAGCGGGGCGTGACAGAGATTGAAAATTATCATGCACAGGATGTGAAGGATACCTATCAGGTAACACCGCCGCAGATCATTGAGCTGAAAGCACTGATGGGAGATGCATCCGATAATATTCCGGGTGTGCCGGGAATCGGAGAGAAGACAGCCACCAATCTGGTCGTTGCCTACGGCAGCATTGAAAATGCCTATGCCCATGTGGAGGAGATCAAGCCGAATCGGGCCAAAGAGGCGCTGAAAAATCATTACGATATGGCAGAAATGAGCAAAAAGCTGGCGACCATCTGTGTGGAAGCGCCCCTTGACCTTTCCTTTGAGGAAGCCAGACTGACCAGCCTTTATACACCGGAAGCCTATGAATGGTGCCGGAAGCTGAATTTTAAGAAATTGCTGGGGCGGTTTGAGCAGGCAGAGGCAGGCATGCCGGCGGAGCCGGAAGTGCAGATGATTACAGATTTTGCGGAAGCGGAAAATCTGTTTGCACGGTTGAAAGGGCAGAAACAGATTGCTTTTGAACTGTATCATGAGGATGGACTGCACGTATCTCTGGCAGATTCTGATAAGGAAGTGTTCTGTATTTCTGAGGAAGGCTTCCTGACAGAGCAGTATCTGCTGGACAAACTGACGGAAGTGATCGAGGAAGTGCCGGTCTGCGGGGCTTCCGATGTGAAGAAATTACTGGCATTTGTGCATCCGGTTCACCGGGAGCATTTATTTGATATTGAGATTGCGGCTTATCTTATTAATCCGCTTATGAGCAGCTATGAGCATGAGGATCTGGGAAAACCGTATGCAGCGCTGACGACTTTTAAGAAGATGCCGGATCTGCTGGAAAAGCTGGATGAGATGGGTATGAGAAAGCTCTTTGATGAGATTGAGATGCCGTTGGTATTTACCCTGTACGACATGGAGCAGGCGGGTATCCAGGTCAACGGCGAAGAACTTCGGGAGTACGGAGAAGCGCTGGTGGGCCGGATCGAGGAGCTGGAGAAAAATATCCACGAGGCAGCAGGGGAGGTATTTAACATCAATTCTCCCAAGCAGCTGGGCGTTATCCTGTTTGAAAAGATGGGAATGAAGGGCGGCAAGAAGACCAAGACCGGCTATTCCACATCTGCGGATATTCTGGAAAAGCTGGCAGGTGACCAGCCCATGGTGCGGGATATTCTGGAATACCGGCAGCTGACCAAATTAAAATCCACTTATGCGGACGGACTGGCAGGCTGTATTGCGGCGGATGGGCGAATCCACAGCAAATTTAACCAAACTATTACGGCCACCGGAAGAATCAGCAGTACGGAGCCGAATCTTCAGAACATCCCGGTGCGGATGGAACTGGGAAGATTGATCCGGAAAGTATTTATCCCGGCTGAGGGATGCATTTTCCTGGATGCGGATTATTCCCAGATCGAACTTCGTGTGCTGGCGCATATGTCCGGGGATGAGAAACTCATCGAGGCGTATCAGCAGGCGGAGGATATCCACCGTCTGACGGCGTCCCAGGTATTCCATGTGCCCTTTGAAGAGGTAACACCGCAGCAGCGTAGAAATGCAAAGGCAGTGAATTTTGGTATCGTGTATGGCATCAGTTCTTTTGGACTGTCCCAGGACCTGAGCATTTCCACAAAGGAAGCGAAAGAATATATTGAACGGTATTTTGAGACCTATCCGGGAATTAAATCTTATCTGGACGGATTGGTGGAGCATGCCAGGGAAGAAGGCTATGTGACTACCATGTATGGCAGAAGAAGACCAGTTCCGGAACTGAAATCGTCGAATTTCATGCAGCGTTCCTTTGGCGAGCGTGTGGCTATGAACTCCCCCATTCAGGGAACGGCAGCAGACATTATCAAGATTGCCATGAACCGGGTACATGACCGCCTGCAGGAAGAGGGACTGGAATCCCGATTGATTCTGCAGGTGCATGATGAACTTCTGGTGGAGACAAAGCTCTCCGAGGCAGACCGGGTAGAGCAGATTTTAAGAGAAGAGATGCAGCAGGCTGCTTCCCTGAAAGTGCCGCTGGAAATTGATCTTCACAGAGGAAAGAACTGGTACGAGGCGAAATAACAGATGAAAATTATCGGAGTGACAGGCGGTGTGGGTGCCGGAAAGAGCACCGTGCTGAATTATCTGGAAAGCCATTACGGGGCAAAGCTGATTCTGGCGGATCTGGTAGGCCATGAGGTCATGGAGCCGGGACAGGAGGCTTATGATCAGGTAATAAAGGCATTTGGTCCGGAAGTGGTAGGGGAAGATAAAACCATTGACCGGAAAGTGCTGGGAGCCATTGTGTTTGCAGATGAGAAGAAGCGGCTGATTCTGAACCGGATCATTCATCCGGCAGTCCGGCAGGAAATTTTACATCGTCTGAAGGCGGCAGAACTGGAACATCTGCCATATGCAGTGGTAGAGGCCGCACTTTTTCTGGAAGAAAATTATGATGCATTCTGCGATGAAACATGGTATATTTATACGGATGAAAAAATTCGGCGTCAGAGACTGAAGGAAAGCCGTGGTTACAGCGACGAACGCGTTGACCAGATTTTCCGCAGTCAGAAGACCCATGAAGAATTTCAGGAACGCTGCCAGTTTATGATTGACAATAACGGCAGCGAAGAAGAGACATTTCGACAGATTGACAGAAGGATGAATGAATAAATGAGATTATGCAGTATTGCCAGCGGAAGCAGTGGAAACTGTATTTATACAGGAAGTGACAATACCCATCTGCTGGTGGATGCAGGTGTCAGTGCCAAGCGGATCGAGGCAGGACTGAAGGAACTGGAGCTGGAGGGAAGCGATATCCAGGGACTTTTGATTACCCATGAGCATTCGGACCATATTAAGGGAGTGGGCGTTCTGGCCAGAAGATATGGTGTGCCGATCTATGCAACAGAGGGCACGATCCGTCAGATGAAGACCATGAGCAGTCTTGGTGCCATTGACGAGGGACTGTACCATGTGGTACATGCCGATGAGGATTTTTTGATAGGGGATATGAAGGTGGAACCTTTTGCCATTTCCCATGATGCGGCAGAACCGGTGGCTTACCGGTTTGAGTGCGGGGGAAAGAGCACGGCGGTGGCCACGGACATGGGGGTCTATGATGATTACATAGTGGAGCATCTGAAAGGGCTGGATACAGTTCTTCTGGAGGCGAACCACGACATTCAGATGCTTCAGGTAGGGCCTTATCCCTATCCTTTAAAACAGAGAATTTTAGGAGAGAGAGGCCACCTGTCCAACGAAAGCGCCGGACAGCTTCTGTGCAAAATTCTGCACGACAACATGAAGAAGGTCTACCTTGGGCATCTGAGTAAGGAAAATAACTACGCGGAACTGGCTTATGAGACAGTACGTCTTGAGATTGAGCTGGATCCGGTGGATTATAAACCCGGTGATTTTGACATTCAGGTAGCAAGCCGGGAGCAGTGCTCAGGAGTAGTTACATTCTAACCAGTATGGAGGAAAACCTATGAAAAACAAATTTATCATCACGGTAGTCGGACATGATACGGTAGGTATTATTGCAAAAGTCTGCACGTATCTGGCAGAGCATCAGGTAAATATTCTGGACATTTCCCAGACCATCGTCGACGGTTATTTCAATATGATGATGATCGTGGATGCTGCGCAGGCAGGAGATGTGACAGAGCTTTCCAGTGATCTCGGTGCGCTGGGACAGGAGATCGGCGTAGTGATCCGCTGTCAGCATGAAGATATCTTTAACATGATGCACCGTATCTAAGGAGAGATAAGCGACTATGATAAATATTACAGAAGTTCTTGAGACCAATAAAATGATCGAGGAAGAGAATCTGGATGTGCGTACCATTACGCTGGGAATCAGCCTGATGGACTGTATTGATTCTGACCTTGAGACTCTGAAGAAAAATATTTATGAGAAGATCACCACGACGGCAAAGGATCTGGTATCTACCGGAAAATCCATCGAGGCACAATACGGAATTCCCATTGTCAATAAACGGATTTCCGTGACGCCCATCGCCCTGGTAGGCGGACCGGCCTGCAAGACGCCGGACGATTATGTGGAGATCGCAAAGGTGCTGGATCAGGCAGCCCATACGGTGGGCGTCAACTTCCTGGGTGGATTTTCCGCACTGGTATCCAAGGGAATGACAAAGAGCGACGAACTTCTTATGCGTGCCATTCCGAAGGCACTGGCAGAGACCGAGCGTGTCTGCAGCTCTGTGAATGTAGGTTCCACTAAGACCGGTATTGATATGGATGCGGTCCGTCTCATGGGCAGGATCGTGAAAGAAACCGCAGAAATGACCAAAGAAAATGATTCTCTTGGCTGTGCAAAGCTGGTGATTTTCTGTAATGCACCGGATGACAACCCGTTCATGGCAGGCGCTTTCCACGGTGTGACCGAGGGTGACGCAGTCATCAATGTAGGTGTCAGCGGTCCGGGCGTCGTGAAGAAAGCACTGACCAAGGTACGGGGAGAGAGCTTCGAAGTACTCTGCGAAACCATCAAGAAGACGGCGTTCAAGGTTACCCGTGTCGGTCAGCTGGTGGCACAGGAAGCATCCAGAAGAATGGGTATCCCGTTCGGTATTATCGACCTTTCTCTGGCGCCGACTCCGGCCATCGGAGACAGCGTGGCTGAGATTCTGGAAGAGATTGGTTTGGAGCATGCAGGTGCACCGGGAACCACCGCAGCACTGGCACTTCTGAATGACCAGGTAAAGAAGGGTGGCGTTATGGCTTCTTCTTATGTGGGCGGTTTAAGCGGTGCATTTATTCCGGTCAGTGAGGATCAGGGTATGATTGATGCGGTACAGGCAGGGGCTCTGACGTTGGAGAAGCTGGAAGCCATGACCTGTGTCTGCTCGGTAGGTCTTGATATGATTGCTATTCCGGGCGATACCAAATCGACGACTATTTCCGGAATCATTGCCGATGAGATGGCAATCGGTATGGTCAATCAGAAGACAACGGCAGTCCGCCTGATTCCGGTGATCGGAAAAGGTGTGGGCGAGATGGTCGAGTTCGGTGGATTACTGGGCTATGCACCGATTATGCCGGTGAATAACTTCTCCTGTGATGCATTCGTGGGAAGAACCGGAAGAATCCCGGCTCCGATCCACAGCTTTAAAAATTAAAAGGTAAATATTGCCAAGAAAACAGCCGGACTGAAAAAGAAAATTGGGAAAAACTTCTCAAGGCTATTGACAGTCCGGCTGTTGTTGGCTATAATTAATATCGTGCAGAGAATGCTGTATCAAGTGCGTATCTACTATATAGAGGTGCGAAAAGGGAATCAGGTGAGAGTCCTGAGCGATCCGGTCACTGTATTCGGAGAGTCTGTTTTCGATATCCCATTGCATAACCCAATCATACATGTGAGAAGGGGAAAACAGACGTTTGTATCCGTAAGTCAGGAAACCTGCTTGGTATATGAGATGAGCTTCCGAGCAAGGCTTAACATCCAACAGATGGAGTGAATGGCGCACTTCATTTTGCGAAATGTCGGCTTGTGGGTTATAGCGGCAATTTTTTATTTATGTGAAATCTCATGCAGAATGCACAAATATACGACTGATGTTTATGCGTTATCCTCCATATCCATCGCATATGAATGGCACATCAGTCAAGCAACAGACAATGACCCCTACGGGCGCAGGTTCCTGAACATCCTGCCTCCCGGAGGGGTCATTGTTGTTGGGAATCTTACGCATCCTCCTCTGCCATCCGGTAACCGATGCCGATCTCAGTAAAGAGATAGACCGGTTCTGCCGGATTAGGTTCTAATTTTCTCCGGATATTTGCCATATGAACCCGGAGGCCTGTATTATCCGTTTCGGAATAAGGACCCCATACATGTTCAATCAGTTTATCATAGGTGAGTACCCGGCCGCTGTTCTGGGCCAGCAGTGCCACGATCTTGTACTCATTCTGGGTCAGGTGAATATCAGTCCCGTCTCTGGTGACCAGCCGTTTTTCAAAGTCGATGGTCAGACCGTCCCGATGATAGGGATGGGGAAGAAAATTGCCGCCGGTCTGATGCTGTAAGGTGTGGCGGAGTGCCGTCCGGATTCTGGCCAGCAGCTCGGAATTACCGAAGGGCTTGGTAATGTAGTCGTCAGCACCCAGATCCAGTGCCAGCACCTTGTCCTGTTCCTGGGTACGGGCAGAAATGACCAGAATGGGAACCGCAGACCAGGTTCTGATTTTCCGGATGACCTCTGTTCCATCCAGATCAGGAAGACCCAGATCCAACAGGATGAGATCAGGAGAGGCGGAAACAGCCTGGGAGAGCCCTTCCGTGGCATTTAAAGCAGGAATCACCCGATAATCCTGGGACTCCAGAACGGATGTGATAAAGTTCAGAATATTTTTCTCGTCTTCAATGACAAGAATTTGTACCATCGGTTTCATGATGTGCTTCCTCCTTCGGAATGGTAAAACAGAATTCTGCGCCTTCTGCATGGTTTCGTGCAATGATCTCGCCGTTATGGGCATTGATGATGGCCTTGCAGATGGAGAGGCCAATCCCCATGCCTTTCCGGGTATCCACGGCGGTGGCGGCGGAACTGGGGGCAGACGGGACTGCGTCGAAGATACTTCTTAAGCGGTCCGGTGCAATGCCACTGCCATAATCCCGGATGCAAAATTCGATGCCGTGTTCTGTACTGCTTAAAATACATTCCAGTGGTTTTTTGCTGTGTGCATGGAAATATGCATTTTCGATGAGATTTAAAAGTACCTGCTTAATGAGCAGCGGATCCATTGGCGCTGTCAGAAACTCATCAGGAATGATGGTCTTGATCTGCAGGTCAGGATAGCGTTTCCGGGAAGTGGACACTGCGTCAAAAAGCACTTCCTCTGCGGCTTCCGAGGTTTTTTTCAGGACATTGGCTCCGCCGTCGGTAATTCTGGTGACGGACAGAAGATTTTCTACCATATGAAGCAGCCAGTTGGCATCTTCATAGATTTCGGAAACCAGTTCCCGCTTTTCTTCAGGAGGAAGAACTGCTTCATTTTCCAGATAGGAGGAGCTGGCACCGATCATGCTGGTGAGAGGAGTCCGCAGGTCATAGGAGACTGCCCGCAGCAGATTGGCGCGAAGCTTTTCTTTTTCTGCTTCGGCGATCAGCTTTTCCGTTTCATTGATTTTCCGCGCCTGATCCTTCATACGGAAGGTGGTGGCACTGGTCAGAATGGAAATAAAGTACATGACCACAAAGGTAAACGGATAACCGGATATGGTGAAACTAAACCGGCCAAACGGATAGGTAAACTGATAGTTAATAAAAAAGACACTGATAATGCCGGAGATAATGCCGTACCGGTATTTATCCGTGTGGTAGGAAATCATAATAATGGTCAGAATGTAAATCAGCGCCACATTGGCAGAGCCGGTCGGATTGGCATGATGGTATATGGAAGAAATTCCGGTAGCCAGCGCCATGGCTCCAATGGTGAAGAGCAGGCTGAAATGGGCATGAAAAGTATGGGTGCGGGAAATCCGTTCCACGAAATCCGTGAACAGTTTCCAGATATAATTTCTCAAATGGTGTTCCTCCTGTGTTCAGACAACAAGCATTTTTCTTCGGTATTCATTCCGGAAAGGCTGCCCGTGTAACAGAGAGCGGACCGATTCATAGAGGTGATCCGCATAAACCGCTTCCGGCGGTATCCCGGCCTGGGAAAGCGAGGTAACCACGGGGAGTTTTCCGTGGGTGTTCAGTTCTTTTAATAAGATGCCGGACGATTTCCGGAAGCCGAGCACCCGGAACTGATCCGCCGGGGCGTATTCCCGGATATCTAAGAGAATATGAAGCAGGGCGCGGCTGACGGCCGTTCTGGTCAGTTCCCTGGTCTTCAGAAGATCCGTAAACTCAGAAAAGGATGAGAACTCATCCAGCCGGTTCCGGATCCGGTTGGAAAGTTCGGCACTGACGCCAAAATATGCATCCAGCGGTTGATCCTGTAATGCCCGTAGTTTTTGTAAAAGCAGCAGCGAAAAGGCGTCCTCTGTGATGGGCGGCAGCCCTTCATAATCCTGGTAGAGTTCCGGAAATGGAAGCTGCTGTAATATTTCGTCTGTGAAGACACCCTGGCTCTTGATCAGGGTGTCCCGGATGCCGCTGGCAGAAGCAGATTGTCCGTCTGCAAGGGAAATGTCGTGGTAACCACTGCCTTCCCGCTGAATGGTATGAGGACGGATGCCGCTTTGCAGCCGTTTCAATGCTTTGATATATTCCAGTCCCAGCAGGTTGTTGGGGGTGTCGAGAAGCGTGGTGGGAAGCTCCGGTGCATAGACCTTCATGGCCTGTGCTCGGGCGGCCGGAAAACTCATTCCCTCTTTTAAATAGTTTCGAAGGAGAAGCTGATATCCTTCCGGCTCATCCGCCAGAACATCCGCCAGCTCCTGTAATTCTACAAGAGAGCCGCATTCACTGCCAAAGCAGAGATTCGTCACGATCCCCGTGTCAGCCAGCAGCTTTACCGCACCGGAAGCAAAATATTCCGCGCTTCCTGTGGCAGCAGAAACCGGCAGCTCCAGCACCAGATCCGCGCCGCTTCGCAAAGCCGCCTCCGCGCGGGTATACTTATCGAACATGGCAGGCGTCCCCCGCTGCACATAATTGCCGCTCATGACGACAATCACATAGTCCGCATGCGTTATCTCCCGTGCACGTGATAAGTGAAATTTATGACCCTGGTGAAAAGGATTGTATTCTGCGATAATACCTACAATATTCATAAAAACTCCTGTTGAAAGCCAATGATGTAGAATGTAAGCGAGCGGTCATGATTTTCTGTGAAAGGAACGTCCGCAGTCCCTTATCCCTCCCTACATCATGGACATTATAGCATAAGTATGTTACAATTGCACATGGCAAAGACTGAGAAAGAGAATACATATGGACAAATCTTTATATATTGCGGAGAAGCCCAGCGTGGCTCAGGAATTCGCAAAAGCACTGAAACTGAATATGGCAAGGAAAGATGGCTACCTCGAATCCGACGAAGCCATCGTGACCTGGTGTGTAGGCCATCTGGTAACCATGAGTTACCCGGAAGTCTACGATGAAAAATACAAACGCTGGTCATTAGATACCCTTCCCTTCCTTCCGAAAGAATGGAAATACGAGGTTATCGGCAGTGTGAAGAAGCAGTTTCAGATCGTGAGCGGACTTCTGAACCGGTCGGATGTGACCTGCATCTACGTCTGTACGGACTCCGGTCGGGAAGGAGAATACATTTACCGCCTGGTAGAGCAGATGGCAGGCGTCAAAGGCAAAGAACGCCGGAGAGTCTGGATCGACTCCCAGACAGAGGAAGAAATCCTGCGCGGTATCCGGGAGGCAAAAGACCTGTCCGAGTATGATAATCTGGCAGGGGCCGCCTACCTGCGGGCCAAGGAAGATTATCTCATGGGCATCAATTTCTCCAGACTGCTGACCCTGCAGTACGGAAGAGCCATTTCCAGCTTCCAGAACACCAAATATACGGTCATTTCCGTGGGCCGTGTTATGACCTGCGTCCTCGGCATGGTAGTCCGCAGAGAGCGGGAGATCCGAAGCTTCGTGAAGACGCCCTTCTACCGGGTACTGCTGGTGCAGGACCTGGGCGGCAAACCCTTTGACGGGGAATGGCGTGCCGTGGAAGGAAGCGCTTACTATCAGTCCCCTCTTCTTTATAAAGAAAATGGATTTAAAAAGGAAGAGGACGCGAAAGCACTGATTCAGAAATTAAAAGCCATGGAGCCCCAGGAGGCGGAGATTGTCTCCATTGAGCGGAAGAAAGAGACCCGTTACGCGCCCCTGTTATTTAACCTGGCGGAGCTTCAGAACGAGTGCTCCAAGCGATTCAAGATCAGCCCGGATGAGACCCTGAAGATTACCCAGGAGCTCTATGAGAAGAAGCTGGTGACCTATCCAAGAACCGACGCCCGTGTATTATCCACGGCGGTAGCCAAAGAAATTTATAAAAATATCGGCGGCCTGCGGAATTATCAGCCGTTAGCCGAAGCGGCGGCAGAGATTCTGGAGAAGAAATCCTGGCAGGGGATTGGAAAGAGCCGTTACACCAATGACAAGCAGATTACCGATCACTATGCCATCATTCCTACCGGCCAGGGCTTTGGAGCTCTCCGGAGCGTGTCCCAGACAGGGCAGCAGGTCTATGAGCTGATCGTGAGAAGATTTTTAAGTATTTTCTATCCACCGGCGGTCTATCAGAAGGCAGCGCTGGTGACCCGTATGGGAACGGAGAAATTTTTCTCGAATTTCAGGATTCTCATGGAGGAAGGATATCTCAAAATCGCCCCCAAGGCGCTGGAGTTCAAGAAGAAAAAGGACGACGCCGGGGAAGAGGAGGAGACCGGAGGAGATGCTTCCACGCTGGAGCTTCTGATGAAGCTTCGAAAGGGCATGAAGCTTCCGGTGAAGAATGCGAAGATCAAGGAAGGAGAGACTTCCCCGCCCAAGCGCTACAATTCCGGTTCCATGATTCTTGCCATGGAAAATGCGGGACAGCTTATTGAAGATGAGGACCTCCGGGCCCAGATCAAAGGAAGTGGTATCGGCACCAGTGCCACCAGGGCAGAGATCCTGAAAAAGCTGGTGAACAATAAATACATCGCGTTAAATAAAAAGACACAGATTATCACCCCCACCCTGCTGGGCGAAAATATTTTCGACGTGGTCAGCGTATCCATCCGGTCGCTTCTCAATCCGGAACTGACCGCCAGCTGGGAGAAGGGACTTACTTATGTGGCGGAAGGCCAGATTACCCAGGACGAATACATGGGTAAACTGGAGCATTTCGTCCGCAGCAGAACCGAACAGGTGCTGGGAAGCCGCCAGCATTTTGCCATGAGACCTTATTTTGAGGCGGCAGCAGCATATTATAAAAAGACAGAACGAACAAAAACGGAGCGGAAAGCCCCGGCAAAGAGTAAAGGAGAATCACACCATGAGTAACATTACCATTAAGGATCTGTATGATTTGAACGAGACCATCGCAGCAGAACTGTTCGACGGGCTGACCTATCCGTGGGAGGCACTTCCGAAAATCGGCGAGTTTATCAAAAAATTAGGTGCCACGCTCGATCCGGAGGAGTACGACAAGGTGGGCGAGGACGTCTGGATTGCAAAATCCGCCAATGTATTTCCCAGCGCATACGTACATGGACCGGCCATCATCGGAAAAGAGGCCGAAGTTCGCCACTGTGCATTTATCCGCGGCAACGCGCTGGTAGGAGAAGGCGCTGTTGTAGGCAACTCCACGGAGCTTAAAAATGTCGTGCTCTTTAACAAAGTACAGGTGCCGCACTACAACTATGTGGGCGATTCTATTCTTGGATACAAGGCGCATATGGGAGCAGGTTCCATCACTTCCAATGTAAAATCCGACAAACATCTGGTGAAGGTACATACACCGGAGGGAGATATTGAGACCGGTATTAAGAAATTCGGTGCCATGATCGGTGACAATGTAGAAGTTGGCTGCGGGTCTGTCCTGAACCCGGGCACGGTCATCGGCAGACAGAGCAATATTTATCCACTGTCTTCCGTAAGAGGTGTGGTACCGGCACATTCTATTTATAAGAAACAGGGCGAAGTTGTGGAGAAACATGAAGACTAAATGGGGCATCAGCGGCAGTGTGCTCAAGTGGTTCGCGGTGATTACCATGGTCATTGACCATTTCGGGGCGTCCATTCTGGAAACCTATGTGATGAACGCCTGGGGACGGTCCCCGCTGGGAAATCTGTTTCACGACCACTGGAACGAACTGTTGCGGGTGGATCGGATTCTGCGGTATATTGGCCGGCCGGCCTTCCCGATTTTCTGCTTTTTGCTGGTGGAAGGCTTTCTTCACACCAGGGACGTGAAAAAATATGCCATGCGGCTTGGAATCTTTGCGCTGATCAGCGAGATCCCTTTTGATCTGGCAGTGCGCGGGAAATTCTTTGACTGGCAGTATCAGAACGTGTATGTGACGCTGCTGATCGGACTTCTGACCATCTGGGCGCTGAAAACCCAGCGGGACGTCTGGTATCTGCGTCTGGTGATCACCGCAGCCGGATGTGCACTGGGAGAACTGGTGCACTGCGACTATGGAGCCATGGGCGTGGCTCTGATTGTGGTGCTCTATCTTATGAGGGAATCCAGACTTCAGCAGTGTGCGCTGGGAGCGGTCTGCACCTCCTGGGAACTTCCGGCGCCGCTGGCTTTTATCCCCATCTGGTTTTATAACGGGGAGCGGGGGCGCCAGCCAAAATGGTTTTTCTACTGGTTTTATCCGGCCCATCTGCTGCTTTACGGAATTATCGGCAGATGGATTTTACCGGGAATACTTCTATAGAAGAGAAAAGGAAGAATGATGAAAACACTGATTATCACCGGGTCACCGAGAAAAAAGGGACATACGATAGCCATGGCAGAGTATCTGGCCGAACGGCTTGACGGAGAAGTGGAATGGCTGTCGGTGGATAACCGGAAGGATATTACCCCCTGCCGAGACTGCCGTTACTGTTTTACTCATCCGAAATGCGCCATTGATGATCCCATGAATGAGATCTATGCGAAGCTTGATGCGGCAGATCGGATTATTTTCGCGGCGCCGGTGTATTTTTATAATATTCCGGGCTCCATGAAAGCAGTGCTGGACCGGCTGCAGGTCTACTGGGCGGCCATTATCCGGGGCGGTAAGAAAAAGCCTTACCGGAAAGGCGCGATCCTTCTGGTGGGAGGTGCGCCGGAGTCCGAGCGGCAATTTCTGGGAGCGTCCACTACGTTCCAGTATATGTTGGACGATCTGGGAGCGGTCTGCGAGGGCATTGTGACCATGGGCGGTTCCGATAAGAAGGGACTTTCCGAGCGGCCGGATGTGAGAGAAAAACTGGATACACTGGCAGAACGGCTCTGTCAGCAGGCATAAGACAACAGGATTGAGGCAGAAAAATGGATATTCAGATTTTGGAAATGATAGAAGGGGCAAAACAGGCCAGAGGACTGACCGTTGTGATCGACGTATTCCGGGCATTTTCCCTGGAATGTTATCTGATGGCGAAGCATCCGGCACAGCTGTGTCCGGTGGGAGCCACTGAGACAGCCTATGCATGGAAGGAGAACCATCCGGATGCAGTGCTGATCGGTGAACGCCATGGCGTGATTCTTCCGGGATTTGCCTATGGAAATTCCCCGTCCCAGACGGCGGACGCAGACCTTGCAGGGAAGACACTGATCCACACCACCAGTGCCGGAACCCAGGGAATCGTCAATGCAGCCGGGGCAGAGGAGATTATCACGGGAAGTCTGGTCAACGCGGCGGCCATTGCCCGTTATATTAAGAGCAGACAGCCGGAACAGGTGTCTCTGGTTGCCATGGGACTGGAAGGAAAGGCTTCCGCGCCGGAAGACGTTCTGTGTGCCCGCTATATAAAAAGTCTGGTGGAAGGAACGCCTCTTGATATGAAAGCGGAACTGGAAGCGCTCCGCCATACCGAGTCCGGAGAAAAATTTTTCCGTACAGAGACCCAGGAGGTATTTCCGGCAGAAGACTACCGGATGTGCACGGATGTGGACCGGTTTGATTTGGTGCTGCAGGTAACCAGACGGTCTGAAGATATGTTTGAAGTTCATAGAGTGGATATATAATTAGAAAGTATGCAGGTGTTTCTTCAGAATTTCTTTAGAAATACCTGCATTTGATTTTAAGAAACAGCAGATAGAATACAAGTCATGAAGGGCAGGAAAGTGAAATGGAGAAATATCATGTGTTAGTCGTTGAGGACGACAAAGAGATTCGGGACGGAATCGAGATTTATCTGAAAAGTCAGGGCTACGAAGTATTCAAAGCTGCGGATGGAATCGAAGGACTGGAGATTATTTACCGGGAGGAAATCCACCTTGCCATTGTGGATGTGATGATGCCGAGAAAAGACGGCATTCAGATGGTCATGGAGATGCGCAAAGACTACGATTTCCCGGTGATTATGCTCTCTGCAAAATCAGAGGAAGTGGACAAAATTCTGGGACTCAACATGGGAGCGGACGATTATGTGACCAAACCCTTTACGCCGCTGGAGCTTCTGGCCAGGGTCAATTCCCAGCTGCGCCGCTACAGCCGCTATCTGGAAAAATTAAGGGACGGCGGACAGAAGGAAGAGGAGCAGCATATTTACCGGATCGGAGGTCTGGAACTCAACGAAGAAAAAGTAGAACTCCGGGTGGACGGTGTGCCGGTGAAGGTGACTCCCATGGAATACCGGATTCTGCTGCTGTTGATGAAGCATCCGGGGAGAGTGTTCTCTTCCGATGAAATCTATGAGCGGGTCTGGAATGAGAAAGCGGTCAATTCCGATACCATTATGGTGCATGTGCGGAATATCCGTGAGAAGATCGAGATTAACCCGAAAAATCCAAAATATCTGAAGGTGGTGTGGGGTGTTGGTTATAAAATGGAAAAACAGTAAGTGGAAAGGGCTCTTTGTAGTATTCTTCTGTATGGCACTCACAGGAGTGATCATGTGCAATCTGTATCCGGTGTTCCGGAAAAATGCAGAAAACGCCATACAGGCAGGGGAGAAGACCTGGCAGGAGCAGGAGGCGGCCGATAAGGAACAGTCCGCTTTTACGGTCGATGATGAATTTGAACGGTATCTTTTATCGTCCATCTATTATCTGAACTATGAGATTACGCCGAACATGGATGCTTATGCGTATCTGACCCAGAATTATGATACAAACAAGCTGACTTCTGACGAACAGGCAGGTGTAAAAGAAGCGGCGTCAAGACTCATGAAAAATATGAGAAATCAGTATGTCATTGGACAGGATATCTATCATTTTGCCGGTTACGCAAAAGGTGTGGATAAAAGTTTTGGAAATGATTCCCTGCTGGCACAGGCGGTCTACGATTCCAGTGGTTACGTTTATGATTATTATGACGCCGGTCTGGTAATTTCCTATGACAGCCGGGGTGTTCCGGATATCCGTCAGTCCTGGAATCTTGATTTGGAAGATGGAGATATGCAAAAGGAGATTACCGTTTATCTGGAGCAGGCAACCACCGGCCAGCTCATGGACGATAACGGCATGGATGTAAATGCGGATTATTCTGAAACGTATTATGACGAAACGGCGGAGGATAGTGTGGAGACAGAGACGGAGGGGGATGGGATATCTGTTATGAATGCCGGAGACCTGCAGAGTAACGATGAACAGCTCCGGCAGATGACGCTCCCGACCATCCAGAATACAACCTTTGTTTTTGGGATTAACCGTTCCTATGACACTTACAGTTATGAGGATGGCCAGTACTGGCTTGCACATTCCGCCTACAGCAACAGTGGTATTGCAACGGCCGGGGTTGTGATTATGATCGCCATGGCAATATTAGCTCTGATTCTGCAGAATATCCCGGCATTGGAGTTACGGAAATACAGGATATTCCGACTCCCGACAGAAATCAACGTGGTGATCACCGGCTGGGGATGTGCTGGCACTGCCTGGACGCTGGGGACAGAAGTGACTTACCTGACACTGAAAAGGGGACCGGATTCATTGGCGGGGGTACTGGAGTCTGATCTGGCATTGGGCAGATATGCAGGAGCTGCCGCTGTGTTCCTCATCTGGCTGTTCTGGAGCTGCTTTGCCTTTGGATGGTACTGGTGCGTGGCATCTCTGCTCCCGTACATTACCCATCCTATCCGGACCCTCTGGAATCAGGCGTTGGTCTTCCGTTTCTTCGCATGGCTGAAATGTCAGTGGATGAAGCTGTGGCACTGGGCAACGGATGTACAGCTGGATGAGCATCTGACCCGAAATATCTGGAAAGTGGTAGGCATTAACGGCCTGATCGTGATCCTGTTGTGCTGTACCTGGTTTGGCGGCATTGTTGGAGCAATTATTTATTCCCTGCTTCTGTATGTGCTTATTAAGAAGAAATGCAGCGAAATCCAGGATAATTATAAGAAACTTTTAAATGTCACCCAGACCATCGCGGAGGGAGATCTCAATGCCTCCACAGAGGAGGATATGGGCGTCTTCAATCCGGTGAGAGATGAACTGGCTTCCATTCAGAGCGGTTTCCGGAAGGCAGTGGACGAGGAAGTGAGAAGTCGGAATATGAAGACGGAACTCATTACCAATGTATCCCATGATCTGAAGACCCCGCTGACTGCTATCATTACCTATGTAGACCTGCTGAAGAGAGAAGACATTACCGAGGAGGAGCGCAAAGAGTATGTGGCGACGCTGGAGAAGAAATCCCACCGGCTGAAGGTGCTGATTGAAGACCTCTTCGAGATCAGCAAGGCGACTACCGACAACATCGTCATGAATTATGATGAAGTGGATCTGGTGAGTCTCATCAAGGAAGTACGGCTGGAAAATGAGGATAAGATTCAGGAGAGCACGCTGGATTTCCGGTGGAGTCTGCCGGAAGAGAAATGCATCCTGCGTCTGGACCCACAGAGAACTTTCCGCATCATTGACAATCTGGTGCAGAATATTTTGAAGTATTCCATGGCGAACTCCAGAGTGTATATTTCCATGAATGATCAGGATGGAAGAGTGACCGTCAGCCTGAAAAATATGTCTGCTACGGAGATGAATTTCACGCCGGAGGAGATCACAGAGCGGTTTGTCCGCGGTGATCTTTCCAGAAATACCGAAGGAAGCGGACTTGGCCTTGCCATTGCACAAAGCTTTACAGAGCTGCAGGGCGGTGAATTCAAGGTGGAGACGGACGGAGATCTTTTCAAAGTCACAATTATATGGAAGAAAGAGCAATAGTGTGTTATACTGGATAAGGATCGGACAGATCCTGCAGTATGCGGGCAGAGAGGATTCATCTCTGCCCGATTTTGTCGTATAAAATACGACAAAATCGCGCTCCGCGCGGATCGCACTGCGGCGGTGTGGAATTATGTTGCAACAGCAACCCGCCGCAGGCGGAGAATCTCGCAAGCGAGATTCTATTCAACTGCTCATAAGTAATTTATAGGAGGGATTCAACATTATGTTGGAAAAAGTGTTTAAACTGCGTGAAAACCACACGACAGTGAAAACGGAGGTTCTGGCAGGTATCACCACCTTCATGACTATGGCGTACATTCTTGCCGTGAACCCCAATGTGTTAAGTGCATCCGGCATGGACCGCGGAGCTGTCTTTACCGCAACGGTACTGGCATCTTTCCTTGGAACTGCCTGCATGGCGCTGTTTGCAAACTATCCGTTCGGACTGGCTCCGGGCATGGGACTGAATGCCTATTTTGCCTATACGGTAGTCATCGGTATGGGCTATCCGTGGCAGTCTGCACTGGCAGCTGTTTTCGTAGAGGGTGTGATTTTCATCCTGCTTTCTCTGTTTAATATCCGGGAGGCTATTTTCAATTCCATTCCGGCAAACCTGAAGAAAGCCGTATCCGTAGGAATCGGATTTTTCATCGCCTTTATCGGTCTTCAGAATGCGAAGATCGTCGTAGGAGGAGCAACTCTGGTAGAGCTCTTCTCTGTTGATGCAGTGGAAGGTGCGACCATGAATGATGCAGGAATCTGT
>CAVCTH010000021.1:0-21825 GCA_963604695.1 Clostridiales bacterium
GTATATTATTGGTTATGATATTGTCTCTGATGGGCTGTGGTTCTAAGTCTCTTACTTATCATGCGAATCTGGGATATGACTTCAGCAAGATGGAATACAGCGAGCTTGTCTTCAAAGCATATCATTCAAATACAGAAAATCACGGGTGGGAGAAGATTACAGAAATGTCCTGTACTCCTCCAGAGGGACATTTTGCGGATGTAAGAGTGGAAGGCGCACCGGGACAGGTGACGGTGATCCTGGAAGACAATTTCAGTGAAAAGGATGGGCTCAGTGAATCCTATTTTACCAATGATGAAATGACCTATGAATTTGCTGTGGAAGGATTTGAGGGAAATCTATCATCATGTCAGACCTTTGAAATCAAGAATAACGATGAAGAACAGTTTTACAGACTGTATCCGATCTCCAATGAAAGCGGTTCTATATTTACGACACTGGATTTGGATAAATCATATGATGTCGATCAGGAAAATCTGGATAATTTGCTGATTACGCTGACCATTGTAAAATAAAATATCCCTTGACAAATCCTCAAACTTAATGTTAATATGTAGTTCCTAAACCCGGTATGGGTGTGGATTTTACCAGAGAGATCTGATTTTCGCCACACAGTTGTTTATAAAAAGCAGCTGTATGGCGATTTTTTTATGTCTTTTTCAGAACCATGAAATTCAAGGAGGATGCAACAATGAATGATACTTTTATGAAAGAAAAGCCGGTCTTCGGGCTTGTGCTTTCCATGTCATTGCCCATGGTGCTTTCCATGATGGTAAATGCCTTATACAACATCGTAGACAGTTATTTCGTAGCGAGAATCAGCGAAGATGCCATGACGGCGCTTTCCCTGGTTTATCCGGTACAGAACCTGATCAGTGCGACGGCCATCGGTTTTGGCGTGGGAATCAATGCGCTTATCGCCTTTTTCCTGGGAGCGGGAGATAAGAAGAAAGCCAATCAGGCGGCGACTATGGGAATGTTCTGGAGTCTGGTGCAGGGACTGACATTATCCATTGTCTGCATCCTGATTATGCCGAAATTCCTGACGCTGTTTACCAGTGATGCAACCGTGATTGATTATGCCATCCGCTATTCCAGAATTGCCTTCCTCTTTGGAATGATTATTTCCAGCGGACTTTCCTTTGAGAAAACCTTCCAGGCCGTAGGCCGGATGAAGGTATCCATGCTCAGCATGCTGGCGGGATGTATTTCCAATATTGTTCTGGACCCGATTCTGATCTTCGGTTTGGGACCGTTCCCGGCTATGGGTATCGAGGGTGCAGCGCTGGCGACCGGAGCCGGACAGGTGATTACGCTGGTAATCTACATCATTATTTACATCGTAAAACCGATCCCGGTAAAGATTTGTGCTTCTGGTTTCAGCTTCCAGGGAGGTATCAGCCGGAGACTTTACTCCATTGGCGTCCCGGCTATTTTAAATATGGCGCTGCCATCCCTTCTGATCTCTGCGCTGAACGGAATTCTGGCAGAGTTCTCCCAGAGCTACGTGCTGGTGCTGGGCGCTTACTACAAGCTGCAGACCTTCCTGTATCTGACTACCAGCGGTATTGTACAGGGAATCCGGCCGCTGGTTGGATATAACTACGGCGCGCGGGAATATGGCCGTGTGCATAAGATTTACCGGACCGCTCTTGGCATGTCCTTGGTTGTCATGGTGGTGGGAACGGTTCTCTGCCTGACCATTCCGGGAAGCCTCATCGGAATCTTTACCAGTTCCGCAGAGACGATTGAGATTGGAAAGACGGCGCTTCGGATTATCAGCGGCGGATTTATCATTTCCGCGGTATCCGTCACTTCCTGCGGCGCGCTGGAAGGACTGAACATGGGATTCCCGTCACTGATGATTTCCATGCTCCGCTACATCCTCATTATTATCCCGACGGCATTTCTGCTAAGCCGGGTGCTGGGAGCCAACGGCGTATGGCATGCGTTCTGGGTGACCGAGTGGATCACCGCAGGTGTGGCATGGTTGATTTATAAAAAGAAAACATCCTGGGAAAAATAAAAAAGACCCGGCACAGACCGACTCATTAATGGAGACGGTTGGTGCCAGGTCTTTTTGCTCATGTGGTTATTTCAGAAGCTCGTCTTTCTTAGACAGAATTGCCTCACATGCAGCGCATGCCGGGCAATCACAGTATTTTGCGCCTGCAGCTTTGATGGCTTTGCCGTGAGCAGCCACATTCTTAGCCATGTCAGCGCCGAATACTTTTGCGCCCATGTCGGATTCTGCGAAGGAGATGAGTCCGTTTACCGGCATGATGTCTGCTTCCAGCTCTGCTACGTATGCTTTGGTTGCTTCTGCCTCTTTGTCAGTGCCTGCAGCGGCCAGCCAGTTGTTGGCAGCTTCTTTTAATTCTGCACAGCAGCTGTGTGCTGCGGTCAGTTCTTTGGTCTTCTCGGTTACAAATGCAAGTGTCTCTTTAGTCATGATTAAGTCCCCTTTCTATGTGGATAAAACCATTGTAACACAAATGATTCCAATGTAAACCATGAGAAAATTCTAAAAATAATCCTGAAAATCTCCGATAAATGAATGAAACTAAATTTTACGGTGAAAATTTCTAATCCAATATCAGGAAAATGTGTTTAAATTGTGCGAGAACACATCGAATAAATGCGAAAATTTATAAAATAGAGAAAAAACTTGCCATAAAATTTTCTATTTACAAATAATCTGACGATTCCGTAAAAATTTCTTATTTACATCTTAAAAAATTGGGTGTACACTTTTAGAAAACTTGCAGGTTACCAATTAATCAGGAAAGAAAGGTACAGCTTATGAACGAACAGATGAACAAGGAATGTCCCAGACCGGGAATGTATGACCCGAGCTTTGAACATGACAACTGCGGTATCGGCGCTGTCGTAAATATTAAAGGCGTCAAATCGCATAAAACCGTGGAAGATGCACTGAGCATTGTAGAGAATCTGGAGCACCGCGCCGGTAAGGATGCGGAAGGCAAGACCGGAGACGGTGTTGGTATCATGGTTCAGATTTCCCACAAATTCTTCTCCAAGGAGTGCGCGAAGCTTGGCATCGAGCTTGGCGGTGAGAGAGAGTATGGCATCGGAATGTTTTTCCTTCCGCAGGATGAGCTGAAACGCAATCAGGCGAAGAAAATGTTCGAGATCATCGTAGAGAAGGAAGGCATGAACTTCCTTGGATGGAGAGAGGTAAGCACCAATCCGAAGGTACTGGGAAGCAAAGCACTGGAGAAGATGCCGAGCATTATGCAGGCGTTTATCCAGAAACCGGAGGACGTGGAAAAGGGACTGGATTTCGACCGGAAGCTCTATATTGCAAGACGTGTATTTGAACAGTCCATCGAGGATACTTATGTGGTATCCTGTTCCAGCCGTACTTTGATCTATAAAGGTATGTTCCTGGTAGGACAGCTGCGTTCCTTCTTCCTGGATCTGCAGAGCCCGGATTATGAGAGTGCCATTGCACTGGTACACTCCCGTTTCTCCACGAACACCCTGCCCAGCTGGGAGCGTGCACATCCCTATCGTTTCCTGGTACATAATGGTGAGATCAACACCATCAAAGGTAACGCCGACAAGATGCTGGCCCGTGAGGAGACTGTAGAGTCTGAGCATCTGAAGGGAGAGTTCCATAAGATTCTTCCGGTTATCAGTGCTTCCGGTTCTGACTCCGCCATGCTGGACAACACGCTGGAGTTCCTGACCATGAGCGGTATGGATCTGGCGCTGGCCGTCATGATTCTGATTCCGGAACCGTGGGTCAACAACCGCACCATGTCCCAGAAGAAGAAAGATTTCTATCAGTATTATGCGACCATGATGGAGCCGTGGGATGGCCCGGCGTCCATTCTGTTCACCGACGGTGATGTGATGGGAGCTGTTCTGGACCGTAACGGACTGCGTCCTTCCAGATATTATGTGACGACGGATGACCAGCTGATCCTTTCCTCCGAGGTTGGCGTACTGGATATCGATCCTGCCAGAATTGTGGAGAAGGAAAGACTTCATCCGGGCAAAATGCTGCTGGTAGATACCAAACAGGGCCGGATCATTGATGACGATGAACTGAAAGAATACTATGCGAACCGTCAGCCTTACGGTGAGTGGCTTGATCACAATCTGGTCAATCTGTCCGATCTGAAGATTCCGAACCAGAGAGTGGAAGAATATACACCGGAAGAGTGTGCAAGACTGCAGAAAGCATTCGGTTACAACTATGAAGATGTAAGAAATTCCATCATGAGCATGGCCGCCAACGGAAGCGAAGCAACCTCTGCCATGGGTATTGACGTGCCGCTGGCCGTATTATCTGAGCATCATCAGCCGCTGTTCAATTATTTCAAGCAGCTGTTTGCACAGGTAACCAACCCGCCTATCGACGCTATCCGTGAGAAGATCGTAACCGCTACCAATATCTATGTTGGAAAAGCAGGCAACCTTCTGGAAGCAAAGCAGGAGAACTGCTGCGTCATGAGAATCAATAATCCGATTCTGACAGAAACCGATCTTCTGAAGATTAAAAATATGAAGGAGCCGGGCTTCAAAGTAGAAGTCCTGCCGATCACTTATTATAAGAACACCAGCCTGGAGAAAGCTATTGACCGTCTGTTCGTAGAGGCAGACCGTGCTTATCGTGACGGCGTTAATATCCTGATCCTGTCCGACCGCGGCGTGGATGAAAACCATGTGGCAATCCCGTCCCTGCTGGCAGTATCCGCACTGCAGCAGCATCTGGTACGGACCAAGAAGAGAACCTCCGTTTCCATCATCCTGGAATCCGGCGAGCCGAGAGAGGTTCATCATTTTGCAACGCTGCTGGGCTATGGCGCCTGTGCAGTCAACCCGTATCTGGCACACGAGAGCATCCATGAGCTGATTGATAAGAAGATTCTGAATAAAGATTATTATGCGGCAGTGGCTGACTATGATCAGGCAGTCATCAGCGGCATTGTAAAGATTGCTTCCAAGATGGGTATTTCCACCATCCAGTCTTACCTGGGTTCCAAGATCTTTGAGGCAATCGGTATTAATAAAGAAGTTGTTGATAAATATTTCACGAATACCGTCAGCAGAATCGGCGGTATCGGCTTAAAAGAGATCGGTGAGCAGGTAGAACTCATGCACTCCTCCGCATTCGATCCGCTGGGACTGACCACCAGTCCGGCCCTGAACAGCCTTGGTCTTCACAAAGAAAGAAGCGCAGGAGAGGAGCATCTCTACAATCCGAGAACCATTTCTCTCTTACAGCAGTCCACAAGAGAAGGCAACTACCAGCTGTTCAAACAGTACACTTCTCTGGTAGACGGAGAGAACAACCATGGTCAGCTGAGAACGCTTCTGGATTTCAAATATCCGAAGAAAGGCATTCCGCTGGACGAGGTGGAGAGCGTGGATTCCATTGTCACCCGTTTTAAAACCGGTGCTATGTCTTACGGCTCCATTTCCCAGGAGGCACATGAGTGTCTGGCTATTGCCATGAACCAGCTGCATGGTAAATCCAATACCGGTGAGGGCGGTGAGAGCATTGAGCGTCTGACTATCGGACCGGATGGATTAAATAAATGTTCCGCGATTAAACAGGTAGCCAGCGGACGTTTTGGCGTAACCTCCAGATATCTGGTCAGCGCCCAGGAGATTCAGATCAAGATGGCCCAGGGTGCAAAACCTGGTGAGGGCGGCCATCTGCCGGGCGGAAAAGTATATCCGTGGATTGCAAAGACCCGTCTCTCCACACCGGGTGTGAGCCTGATCTCTCCGCCGCCTCATCATGATATTTACTCCATTGAGGACCTGGCACAGCTGATCTATGATCTGAAAAATGCCAACCCGGCAGCCAGAATTTCTGTAAAACTGGTATCCGAGGCAGGCGTTGGTACGGTTGCAGCCGGTGTTGCCAAAGCAGGCGCACAGGTGATCCTGATCTCCGGTTATGACGGAGGTACCGGAGCTGCTCCGGCAAGCTCCATTCACAATGCAGGACTTCCGTGGGAGCTTGGACTTACCGAAACCCATCAGACCCTGATTATGAACGGCCTGAGAAATAAAGTCCGCATTGAGACCGACGGTAAGCTTATGAGCGGCCGTGACGTGGCAATCGCTGCCATGCTGGGTGCCGAGGAATTTGGATTTGCAACGGCTCCGCTGGTAACCATGGGATGCGTTATGATGCGTGTCTGCAACCTGGATACCTGCCCGGTAGGTGTGGCAACCCAGAATCCGGAACTGAGAAAACGGTTCCGCGGCAAACCGGAATATGTAGTCAACTTTATGAGATTCATCGCAGAAGAGCTGCGTGAATATATGGCAAAACTTGGTGTCCGTACCATCGACGAGCTGGTAGGACGTTCCGATATGCTCTGTGTCAAAGAGGGCAGAACCGGAAGACAGGCCACCATCGATTTCACGAAGATTCTGGACAATCCGTATGCCGGAAAAGGCCAGAAAGTGATCTTCGATCCGAAGCATGTTTACAACTTCGAACTGGAGAAGACACTGGATGAGAAAGTGCTCATGAAAGAATTCAAATCTGCCCTGGAGAAAGGACAGAAGAGAAGCATTGAGCTGGATGTGAGAAATACCAACCGTGCGTTTGGTACCATGTTCGGTTCCGAGATCACCAAACGGTATCCGGAAGGACTGCCGGAAGATACCTTTACTGTAAAATGTACCGGTGCAGGCGGACAGAGCTTCGGCGCGTTCATTCCGAAAGGACTGACGCTGGAGCTGGTAGGTGATTCCAATGACTACTTTGGAAAAGGACTTTCCGGTGGAAAACTGATCGTTTATCCGCCGAAGGGTGTGACCTTTAAAGAGGATGAAAATATCATCATCGGTAACGTAGCTCTCTATGGAGCAACCAGCGGTGAAGCCTATATCAACGGTGTGGCAGGCGAACGTTTCTGTGTCAGAAACTCCGGTGCACGTACGGTTGTGGAAGGAACCGGAGATCACGGCTGCGAGTACATGACCGGCGGCTGTGCGGTTATCCTGGGTAAAGTCGGCAAAAACTTTGCAGCAGGTATGAGTGGCGGCGTTGCCTATGTACTGGATGAAGACAGAGACCTCTACATGAAAGTCAACAAAGCCATGGTAACACTGGAAGAGGTTACCAATAAATACGATGTGCAGGAACTGAAAGACATGATTCAGGAGCATGTCGCTTACACCAATTCCGAGAGAGGAAAACAGATCCTTGATAACTTTGAGCAGTATCTGCCGAAATTTAAGAAGATCATCCCGAATGATTACAAGAAGATGCTCAGCATGATTGTCCAGATGGAAGAGAAGGGCATGAACACCGAGCAGGCGCAGATCGAAGCATTTTATGCCATCAAGAGAGGATAGGAGGTACGAACGGAAATGGGAAAACCAACAGGCTTTTTGGATTATGAACGGAAAAATGCAAAGGCAGAAGCGCCTTTGGAGAGAATTAAACATTTCAACGAGTTTCACACACCCCTGTCCAGAGAAGAGCAGGAAAAACAGGGAGCCAGATGTATGGCGTGCGGCGTGCCGTTCTGTCAGGCAGGACAGATGCTGGGCGGTATGATGTCCGGCTGTCCGCTGCAGAACATGGTGCCGGAGTGGAACGACATGCTCTATATGGGAAACTGGGAAGAGGCGTATTACCGCCTCTCCAAGACCAGCAACTTCCCGGAGTTTACAGGACGTGTATGTCCGGGACTCTGTGAGGCGGCATGTACCTGCAACTTAAACGGAGATCCGGTAGGCAGCAAAGGCAATGAGCTGGCCATCATTGAAAATGCATACAAGAAGGGCTATGCCCATGCCAGACCGCCGAAAGTACGGACCGGCAAGAAAGTGGCAGTCATCGGAAGCGGTCCTTCCGGACTGGCAACGGCTGACCAGTTGAATCACCGCGGACATTCCGTGACTGTCTATGAGCGCCGTGACCGTGTGGGCGGACTTCTCATGTACGGAATTCCGAATATGAAGCTGGAGAAGCACATTGTAGATCGGAAGATCAACATCATGAAAGAAGAAGGCGTTACCTTCATCACCAACTGCAATGTGGGCGTGGATGTGAAACCGGAACAGCTTTTAAAAGAATATGACCGCGTGGTACTCTGCTGCGGCGCTGCCAATGCCCGTGACATCAAAGTGCCGGGAAGAGATGCAAAAGGCATCTACTTTGCTGTGGATTTCCTGACGGCTACCACTAAGAGTCTTCTGGATTCTAATTTTGCAGATAAGAAATTTATCCCGGCAGAGGGCAGGAATGTGCTGGTCATCGGCGGCGGGGATACCGGAAATGACTGTGTCGGCACTTCCATCCGTCTGGGCTGCAAATCCGTTACCCAGCTGGAAATGATGCCGAAGCTTCCGGATACCAGAGCGGAAAATAACCCGTGGCCCATCTGGCCCAGAGTCTGCAAGACCGATTACGGCCAGCAGGAAGCCATTGCTAAATTCGGACATGATCCGCGTATCTATCAGACCACGGTTCAGGAGTTCATCAAGGATAAGAACGGCAATGTAAAACAGGCAAAGATTGTCAAACTGGAAGGCAAGAAGGACGAGAAAACCGGACGTATGATGATGGTTCCGGTAGAAGGCAGTGAATTTGTACTGGATGTGGAACTGGTACTCATTGCAGCCGGATTCCTCGGAAGCCAGGATTATGTGACCAAAGCCTTTGGCGTGAATGTGGACGGTCGTACCAATGTGGCAACGGAGCCGGGCAAACATGCCACCAACGTACCGAATGTCTTCACCGCAGGCGATATGCACATCGGCCAGTCCCTGGTTGTACGCGCCATCCGTGAGGGAAGAGACGTGGCAAAAGAGGTGGATGAATCCCTGATGGGTTACACAAACCTGTAATTATTCAGAGCCATGCACATGCCCGTAAATATGTGACTCATGCTTGCATGATGGCACATATTTCGGAGCATGTATATGGCGAGAAGCCATACATGAGCAAAAGGAAAGCCTCGTAGAGGCGGTTTTGCGAATGTGGCTCTGAATAATTGCATTAATCTTCATGTTTTGTGAAAAGTGAATGATTACCAGATGCTGAATTTGTATACTTTGTATAGAGATTCGGCGTCTGGTATTTTTTTTTGCACATTTTCAGCAAAATCTATTGACAATTAGTAAAAGGGATGTATCATGTAGATATAAAGTAAAAGCGTTGTACTAATAAGCAGGAGCAAAAGCAGATGCCGAAAACAGGAGTTAATAACAAACTTTTGAAACAAAGGAACCGTGGTTTGCTGCTGAAACTGATTGCCACAGGGGAGTGCAGTTCCCGGATTGAACTGGCGCAGAAGACCGGACTTGCCAAAATGACGGTTTCCAATATTGTCAATGAATTTCTGGAGAACGGTATGCTGGAGGAGCTGGAGAAGGTACAGACGGAAGGAAAGGGAAGGAATCCTATTCTTCTCAGTATTTCTCCGAAGGCACCGAAACTGATCGGTGTCCACCTTTACCGGGAAGGCTGCAATGTGATTTTGTGTGACTTACAGCTGAACATTCTGAAGCGGATCAGTTTCCAGGTGACCGAAGCCAATGCGGAGAATCTGATGGAACAGATTTTGGATGCTATCGGAGAAATCTTTGCAGAAGCAAAAGGAGAGCGGATCTGGGGCATCAGCATTGCGGCACTGGGACCTTCGGATATTCTCCGGGGAAAGATTTTAAAACCCACCAATTTCTTTGGAATCCAGGATCTGGAACTGAAGAAGGAGATCGAGCTTCGCTATCATATGCCGGTCTATTTCGACAGTGAGAGCAACGGCGCGGCCATCGTGGAAAAATATTACGGAAACGGAAGCGACTGTGAAGATTTTCTCTACGTGGTGCTGGCAAACGGTGTGGGAAGCGGCCTGGTAGTCGGCGGAAAACTTTATACCAGTACCAATGGCATGACCTGTGAGTTCGGCCATGTGAGCATTGACTGGAAGGGGCGGCTCTGTAACTGTGGAAGCAGAGGCTGTCTGGAGACTTATATTTCCAGTAAGGTTTTGGAGGAAAAACTGCAGAAGTTGACTGGAGAGATGAAAAGTTTCCGGGAATTCTGCCAGGAAATGGATCTGGCCCTGGATCGAAGACAGCGGGAAGGAACCCCTCTTTCCGAAAAAGAGGAACAGATTGACCTGGTGCTTCGGGAAATGGCGGAGTATTTATCCTGCGGTATTACGAATTTTGCCAACGGACTGAATCCCCAGAAGGTGATTATCGGTTACGATGGTTACTGGGTGCCGGATATTTATCTGCAGCTTGCGGAAGAGCAGGCCAATGAACGGCTCCTGACCAGAAGATACCGGAAGATTCAGGTGATGAAGTCCCATTTTAAGGCGGATGGCACGGTGTTTGGATGTGCGGGAGCGCTTCTGACCGCCATCTTTGAAGGAAAACTTTTCGAGTAATCATTTACGTTCACAATGGACCGTTGTCCATGGAAATACATCATGATAGACCAAAAAATAAGAAGGAGGAATTTTATCATGTTGGCAACATTAAAAGAAGTTCTGAAAGTAGCAGAGGAGAAAGAGATCGCAATCGGCGCATTTAACGCACCGAACCTGGAGAGCCTGCAGGCAGTTATGGCAGCAGCAGAGGAGATGGACCTGCCGGTTATCATTCAGTTTGCACCGGTACATGAGGTACATAATCCGCTGGCACTGATGGGACCGCTGATGATGGATTTCGCAAAGAAAGCAAAAGTTCCGGTATGTGTACATCTGGATCACGGTGACAGCATTGACCGCGTGAAATTTGCGCTGAGCATGGGCTTCACTTCCGTTATGTATGATGGATCTACCCTTCCGTATGAGGAGAACGTAGCAAACACCAAACTGGCAGCAGAACTGGCACATGCACAGGGCGCTGACATTGAGGCAGAGCTTGGAAGCATGGGCAAGACCGAGTCCGGCGAGGGAGTAGGAAGCGGTGAGGATGATGAGACCAAGATCTACACCGATCCGGTACAGGCAAAAGATTTCGTAGCAAGAACCGGTATTGATGCACTGGCATGCTCTTTCGGAACCACCCATGGTATTTATCTGAAGAAACCGCGTCTTGATTTCTCTGTTGTAGAGAATGTACGCAAAGAGACCAATGGTATTCCGGTTGTTATGCACGGTGGATCCGGCGTCAGCAAGGAAGATTTCCATACAGCTATCAAAGCAGGTGTTCGTAAGATCAACTACTTCACCTACATGGACCGCGCAGCAGGAATCGCAGTACAGAAATGGGCAGCAGAACTGAAAGAAGGAGTTCCGCCATTCTACACCAGCGTAACTGCAGTTGCAAAAGAAGCTATGAAAGAAAATGTAAAAGACGCAATGCGTACTTTCGCACGTCTGGATTAATCGTTATAAGGGGGATTCACGATTATGAAACGTTCCAGAATCAATCAGGTAATTAAAGATATGGAAGCTCTGGCAAAAGAGAATGGATTCCATCTGCCGCCGTTCTGCAGCTGGACACCGGAAGAATGGGATCTGAAAGGCCATGAGTGTGACGAGATCCGCGACAATAAATTAGGATGGGATATTACCGATTACGGCCTTGGCAAATTCGATGAGCTTGGATTTGCACTGGTGACCATCCGTAACGGCAACCTCAAGGATCCGAAATATAAGAAACCTTATGCAGAGAAGCTTCTGATGCTCTATCCGGGACAGGATTCTCCGCTCCACTATCACTGGAGCAAGATGGAGGATATCATCAACCGCGGCGGTAATGACCTTTACATTACAGTATTTAACGGCGCAGAGGGTAATAAGAAGCTGGATACAGATGTGACAGTTGTCACAGATGGCGTGAAGAGAACCGTGCCTGCAGGAACCAGAATCAAACTGACTCCGGGCGAGAGCATTACCATTACCCAGTATCTGTATCATGATTTTGTGATGCCGAAAGAGGGAGGCCCGGTGCTGTTAGGCGAGGTTTCCATGTGCAACGATGATGAAAATGATAACTGCTTCTATGAGCAGATGGGACGTTTCCCGGAGATCGAAGAGGATGAGCCGCCTTACCGCTATCTGTGCACCGAATATCCGGCAGCAAAAGACTGATGGGGGAAGCCTCTATGGAGAAAAAGATTGTAGTAGCCGGACATATCAGTGTGGATATCACGCCGGTATTTCAGGGCAGTAAGAAGAAAAGTGTTTCCCAGGTGTTATGTCCGGGCAAGCTGATCCGTACCGGTGAGGCGGTTGTCTACACCGGAGGCGTCGTGTCCAATACGGGACTGGCCCTTCATAAGATGGGAGCCAATGTCCGCCTGGCAGGAAAGATCGGAAAAGACGCTCTGGGTGAAATGATGCTGGCGATGATGAAGCAGCATGGAACAGAGAAGGATCTCATCATTGATGAAAATGCAGATACCTCCTATACGGTTGTCATTGCACCGCCCGGAATCGACCGGATTTTCCTTCATGGACCGGGCGCTAATGATACCTTTGTAGCAGACGATCTGTCCGATGAACTCATCGACGGAGCAGCACTGGTACATTTCGGATATCCGCCTCTCATGAAAAAGATGTATGAAAATGACGGTGCCGAGCTGGTAAAACTCTGTGACAAAGTTCATGTCAAGGGCGCAGCCATGTCCCTGGATCTGGCGGCAGTCGACCCGGATTCCCCGGAGGGACTGGTGGACTGGAGAAAATTCCTGGCAAATGTACTGCCGCATGTGGATTTCTTTGTGCCGAGTATTGAAGAACTCTGCTTTATGCTGGATCGTCCGCGTTATGATGAGTGGATAGAGCGGGCAGGAGAAGAGGATGTGACCGAGATCCTTGATCTGGAAAAAGACGTCCGCCCGCTGGCAGCGCAGGCTATGGAGCTTGGCGTGAAAGTGCTCATGCTTAAATGTGGCGCACAGGGTATGTACTACCAGACTGCAGGGGCAGATCTTATTAAGAAGATCCCGGCAGTGGTGGAACTGAATGTGGAAGAATGGACGGAGAAATCCGGTTTCCAGAAGAGCTTTATTCCGGAGAAAGTGCTTTCCGGTACCGGAGCAGGAGATTCCAGTATTGGATGCTTCCTGTATTCCATGCTGAAGGGTTATCCGGTGGAGCGCTGTATCCAGCTGGCAGCAGCACAGGGTGCATCCTGTGTGGAGGCAGTGGATACCTTAAGCGGACTTCATACCCTTCCGGAGCTGGAAGAGAAGATTGCCGCAGGCTGGAAGACCAGAGAATAGTTAATAAAGCAAAGAGAGAGCAGCGTCTGTGCGGGTTTCCCGCCGGGCGCTGTTTTTGGATATAGGAAGGTTTTCCGGAAAATCAGGATGGTTTGTGACAATTACCATGGATGATATGACAAATGTCATATAGAATTCGTTACAATGTACAGGTGTACAAAGTCCGGAAATCGTTTATTATACAAACATCACAAAACAAAATCATTTTAGGGGAGGAAAACCAAAATGAAAAAGAAAATCTTTTGTGCACTTCTGTGTACAGCAATGGTAGCATCTTTAACAGCTTGCGGAAGCAGCTCATCTTCTACAGCAGCAGATACTTCATCTGATGCAGCTGAGGAAACTACGGAAGCAGCAGATGATACCGCAGAAGCAGATACTGCTGATGCAGCAACATCTGAGGGTGGAAAAGTCTTCGGTTACACCTGTATGGATGGTACCAACCCGTTCTTTGTAACTCTGGAAGGTGCAATCCGTGAGGTAGTTGAGAGCCACGGCGATACCCTCATCTCCATGGATCCGGCAAATGATTCCAATACCCAGGTTAACCAGATCGAGGATATGATCTCCAGAGGCGTTGAGATCATGTTCGTAAACCCGGTTGATGCTGATGGTATCATCCCGGCACTGGATATGCTGAAAGAGGCCGGTGTTACCATGTTCGGTTTCGATACCGAGGTTGGTGACATGAGCTACCTTACTTCCTATGCAGGATCTGATAACTACAATGCAGGTTATGTATGTGGTGAAGACCTGGCTAAGAAAGTTCCGGAAGGCGGAGACATCCTCGTACTGGATTCCCCGACCATGCAGTCTGTAACAGACAGAACCAACGGATTCCTGGATGCAATCAAAGAGTCCGGCGTTACCTTTAATGTAGTTGGACAGCAGGATGCGCAGGGTAACCAGCAGGTTGCTAATGAGAAAGCTACTGACCTTCTGACCGCTCATCCGGATGTAGTTGCTATCTTCGGTGGAAACGATCCGACCGCTCTTGGCGCTTATGCAGCAGCTGACGCAGCCGGCGTAACTCCTCTGATCTACGGTGTTGACGGTTCTCCGGACGTAAAAGCCCTTCTGAAAGATACCATTCTTGAAGGAACCGGTGCACAGTCCCCGATCACCATTGGCCAGACCATTGCAAACACAGCATATGACTGGTTAGATGGCAAAGAAGTTGAGTCCTATATTCCGATCGATACATTCCTGGTAACAGCAGACAATGTAGACGAGTACGGAACTGACGGATGGCAGTAAGCAATTAACAGAACAGAATAATTGGGGCTTTGCTTCGGAAGCGGAGCAAAGCCCCTTTCTGAGATAAGACAGGTGGTGGCGATTGGTGAGTGAACAGTACTTACTTGAGATGAAAGGAATCTGTAAATCCTTCCCCGGCGTAAAGGCGCTGCAGAATGTAGACCTTCAGCTGAAAGCCGGCGAGGTACACGCTCTCCTTGGTGAGAACGGAGCGGGTAAATCCACTTTGATTAAGGTACTGGGTGGAATTTACCATGCAGAAGAGGGAGAGATTATCATTGACGGGCAGAAAGTGAATATTGACGGCGTCGTGGCAGCCCGTCACGCTGGTATTTCCATTGTGCACCAGGAGCTGGTGCTGGTTCCCTACATGACGGTTGCGGAGAACATCTTCCTTGGCAGGGAGCCGGGAACCAAGATGAACGTAGACCGCAGAAAGATGGTTGAAGAGGCACAGAAGCTTCTGGATACCTATGAAATGAATATCGACGCGAATATGCTGGTTGAGCGTCTGACGATTGCCCAGCAGCAGATGGTGGAGATTGTAAAGGCAATCTCCTTTAATTCCAAGATCCTGGTTTTGGATGAACCGACTTCTTCCATTTCCGATAAAGAGGTTGGTTTCCTGTTTGATACCATGAGAAACCTGACAAAGGCAGGGGTAGGTATCATTTATATTTCTCATAAGATGAGTGAGCTGGCTGAGATCTGCGACCGCGTAACGGTTATGCGTGATGGCCAGACAGTAGGAACAAGAGTAGTAAAAGAGACGACAACGGACGATCTGATCGCCCTGATGGTTGGCCGTGAGCTGACCAATTATTATACCCGTGACTATCTGGAGCCGGGAGAAGTGATCCTGAAATGTGAGCATATTTCCGATGGCAAGATGGCCAAAGATGCAAGCTTTGAACTGCATAAGGGTGAGATTATCGGTTTTGCGGGTCTGGTAGGAGCCGGACGGAGCGAGACCATGAAAGCGATTTTCGGACTGGCGCCCCATGCAACCGGAGATGTGTACGTAAAGGGACAGAAGGTAAAGATCAAATCCCCGATTGATGCACTGAAGTATGGTATTGCACTGGTACCTGAGAACCGTAAGGAAGAGGGCCTTTATAAAGTACAGAGTGTCCGCTTCAATTCCACCATTGAGGTGCTTGGAAGCTTTATCAGACATCTCCATGTAGATGGTAAGAAAGAAGAAGAGATTACACAGAAATATATCGACATGATGGCAACAAAGACTCCGAGCCAGGAACAGGTCATCGGTAACCTGTCCGGTGGTAACCAGCAGAAGGTAATGATCGGCCGCTGGCTTGCAACCAGTCCGGAGATCCTGATTCTCGACGAGCCGACCAGAGGTGTTGATGTCGGTGCAAAAGCAGAGATCTATGCCATCATGAATGAGCTGGTGAAGCAGGGTATGTCGATTATCATGATATCCTCTGAGCTTCCGGAGATCATTAACATGAGCGACCGTATCTATGTCATGAATGAGGGACGTGTAACCGGATGTCTTGACCATGAGTCCGTTACCCAGGAAAGCATCATGACACTGGCGGCGAAATAGTGTAAGCGAAGGAGGAGAAGACATTATGGCAACCAGATTCAAAAATGGAGTTGTAAAGTATTTTAAAGACAATATTGGTATTATCATTGCACTTTTGGCAATGTTTATTTTTCTGACGTTATTCCCGACCACGAGAAGCACCTTCCTGACACCGAAGAATATGTTTAACATTCTTCGTCAGAACGCTTCCAACCTGTTCCTGGCAACCGGTATGACCATGGTTATCATCCTTGGCGGTATCGACCTTTCCGTAGGTTCCGTTATCGCCCTGTCCGGTGTTGTAGCAGCGGGGTGTGTTGTGAACTTCGGACTTCCGGAGGCAGTTGGTTTTGCAGCAGCAATCCTGGTTGGCGCATTAGTTGGTCTGTTCAACGGATTTATCATCTGCAAGACCGACATCCCGCCTTTCATCGTAACGCTGGCCTCCATGAACATTACCAAAGGTATTGCGCTGGTGCTGACCGGTGGTGCCCCGATCCGCTGTATGACAGATGCATTCAAGTTCCCGGGTGCCGGTTATGTAGGACCGGTTCCGACCCCGGTTATCCTGATGGTTGTGATCTTCATCATTGCAGCCATGCTGATCAACAAGACGCAGTTTGGCCGTCATATCTATGCAGTAGGTGGTAACGTACAGGCAGCAAAATTCTCCGGCATCAGTGTGGAAAAGGTTAAATTTATCGTATATGCCTATACCGGTGTTATGGCTGGTATCGCAGGTGTTGTAATTGCATCCCGTCTGTATTCCGGACAGCCGACAGCCGGTGACGGAGCTGAGATGGATGCCATCGCATCTGTAGTAGTTGGCGGAACTTCCATGAGTGGTGGTTCCGGACGTATCGGCGGTACCTTAATCGGTGTCCTGATCATCGGTGTCCTGAACAACGGACTGAACCTGATGGGCGTGGATTCCAACTTCCAGTACATTGTAAAAGGTCTTGTAATCCTGCTGGCTGTATACGTAGACTTCCTGCGTAACAAGAAAGCCGGACGTTAAATTAGAACAACTTTTCGAAAATCCTCTGTATCCTATGGTACAGGGGATTTTTTTACACCAAATTTATGGAAGGTTGCGGGTGGAGGTGATATAATGGAACGCATGAGGGAGGAACAGCCGGAAAATGAAAAAGTACAGACTGACCGCGTGGATTCTGATCTGTGTTCTGCTTTTGACGGGATGCAGAATGGTGGAGGAGACGAAAGACGAACATGAGCCGAGAATTTTCGGCGCAACCTATATGACCCGGAATAACCCGTATTTTGACGTGCTGCATGAAGCCATCGAAGAGGTGGTGGAAGCCAATGGGGATATCCTCATTTCCAGGGATCCCAGTCAGGACCAGGAAAAACAGAATGACCAGATTCAGGAAATGATTGATGAAGGAATGCAGGTACTGTTCCTGAATCCGGTAGATCTGGAAAAGGTGCGTCCTGCGTTGGAAGCCTGCCAGAAAGCAGGGGTAGTAGTGATCAATATTGATACTATGGTGCAGGATATGGAATATGTGACGGCGGCCATCGAGACGGATAATTATCAGGCCGGAGTGCTGTGTGCCCAGGACATGATGCGCAGGGTGAGTCAGGCAAAGATCGTGGTGATTAATAATCCCATTCAGGCTTCCATTAATAACCGCATTCAGGGATTTATGGACACAGTAGCGGATCATCCTGACTATGAAATTGTGGCGCAGACAGTAGGAGCCGGTGAAATTGAAGTTTCTGCAGATGCCATGGCAGCGATTCTGAAGACCCATGTGGAGTTTGATGTGGTTATGGGCGGCAATGATCCGACAGCCCTGGGGGCGTTGGCGTCCCTGCAGCAGTACCACCGGGAGGACGGCGTACTGATCTACGGCATCGACGGCTCACCGGATTTTAAGTCCATGCTGCAGCTGGGATATGTGACAGCGACCAGTATGCAGAGTCCCAAGAGCATCGGAAGAGTTGCAGCTGAGACGGCCTATCAGTATCTGGATGGGGAAGCCGTGGAAAAATATATCAGCATTGAACCAAAGCTGATTACCAGGGAAAATCTGGATGATTATGAGATTAACGGATGGCAGTAAGGAGTAAGCTGGCTTATGAAGGACAAGAAAGACAGATATGTTACCACATTCCAGGCGGGCATGCTGGTATTGAATATCATAGCGGTGGGGTCGATCTGCGGATTTATCTATGGCACCACCAACCGGATTCTGACCCGTTATGAAGCCAGGACATTCCTGGACAGTGTGGTGACCATCCCTGCCAGCCCAAAAGAAAATTTTATCATCTGCATGGGTATGATGGCCTTGCTGGTGGTGTCCTTTGGCCTGCGTCAGATCTGGCAGAAGGAACATAGCAGATTGATTATCTGTACATTGATTGTAGATGCGTTTATCTGCGTGAGTCTGGTGATACAGTTAAATTTTAACTATAACGGACTTCTGCTTCTGGTATTTGCCAATGTGATTGCCTATGTGAAGGATGGAAAAGTGAAGATTTTCTTCGTAGCCATGGCCATTGCAGGCTATCTGGTGGCGGACTATGAGCTGTTATCCATCTACACGCCGCTTTACAGCCTGTCCGATTATATTCGGTATTATCCCTACAGTACCCAGCAGTATCTGTTCAGTATTTACAATATCATGATTTCACTGAATATTATTTTGTTTATCGTATATTGTGTCTATGTGATTAACGAACAGAGGGGAACGATAGAGAAAGTGAATCTGCTCTATCATGAACTTCAGACGGCCAATGAACAGTTGAAGGAATATGCGGATATGTCGGAGCGGATGGCTCAGACCCGAGAGCGGAACCGTCTGGCCAGAGAGATTCATGACACATTGGGACACACATTGACTGGTATTACGGCAGGACTGGATGCCTGTCTTGCCATGATTGATGTGGCGCCTGACCAGACCAAGAAACAGCTGGAGATGCTGTCCCAGGTGAGCCGGGACGGCATCAAAGAAATCCGCCGTTCCGTCAATGAGCTGCGTCCGGATGCGCTGGACCGGCTGAGTCTCGAAGTGGCAATCCGCAAAATGGTCATGGACATGAGTAAAGTATCCGATGTGGAGATTTATTTTGAGACCGAGGAAAAGCATCTGAAATTCGATGAGGATGAGGAGAATGCCATTTACCGTGTGATTCAGGAGAGTATTACCAATGCGGTCCGCCACGGGCAGGCCAGGAAGATCTGGATCACCCTGAAGAAAATTGACGGGGAAATCCTGCTGGTAATTAAGGATAACGGAATCGGTTGTGAAGAAATTAAGAGTGGTTTTGGAACCAAACATATAAAAGAAAGAATAGAAATGTTAAAAGGAACGGTATCCTTTGACGGCAGAAACGGATTTACGGTGACTGCGCGGATTCCGATCCGGTGGGGGGAGACATATGATTAAGGTATTAATAGCGGATGATCAGGAACTGATCCGCCAGAGCCTGCAGATTGTGCTGAACAGTAAGGCAGACATTGAAGTGTGCGATGTGGCGGCGGACGGACAGGAAGTGATCCGCAGTATCCGGAAGGAAAAGCCGGATGTGATTCTCATGGATATCCGGATGCCCAAGATGGACGGCGTGCAATGCACCAAGATTATTAAGGAAAATTATCCGCAGATCAAGATTATCATTCTGACGACATTTGACGATGATGAGTATGTTTACAATGCGCTGAAATTCGGCGCCAGCGGCTATCTGTTAAAAGGTGTGTCCATGGATGAACTGGAGAACGCCATTAAGACCGTATACAGCGGCCGGGCCATGATTAACCCGGACATTGCCACCAAGGTCTTCAAGCTGTTCTCCCAGATGGCGCAGGCGGATTATTCCATTACCGTGGGCAATAAGGCAGCTGAGGAGCTGACCAGGACGGAATGGAAGATTATCGTGCAGGTGGGGAAAGGCGCTTCTAATAAGGAAATCGCAGAAATCCTGGGGCTTTCCGATGGTACGGTAAGGAATTATTTAAGCAGTATTCTGAATAAGCTGGATTTGAGAGACCGGACACAGCTGGCCATCTGGGCCGTCCAGACCAATGCGGCCGGCAAGCTGGCGGAGCTGGAAGAGTAGGAGGCACGGATGGGAGGAAAGAAAAAAGCATTTGCCTGCCTGGCAGTGCTTGGCGCCGCAGTCCTTTTCTGCGGGGCGGCCTGGTCCGGACGGCAGAAGGAGACAGTGCTGGAATTTGGCATGATCACCGGAAGTAACTGGGATGTGGCCAACGCCAACAGTTTTACCATCATTGATCAGGCCATTGAGCGGTTTGAAGCAGAGCATCCGGGCGTGAAGATCCATTACTACAGCGGTGTCCGCAAAGACGACTATTCCGAGTGGTTTTCCAGAAAATTACTGGCAGGCAAGGAACCGGATGTATTCATGGTGCTGGGTACGGACTTCAACCAGTTCTCCTCCATGGGCGTCATGAAAAATCTGGAGCCTCTTATGAAAAATGACCCGGATTTTGATACGGAAAAATATTTCAGCAGTGCGCTTCGGACCGGACAGTACGGGGACATGCAATATGCGCTTCCTTATGAGACGGTGCCGACGCTTATGTTCGTCAATAAAACCCTTCTGGCAAAGGAGGGGATCGCCATGCCGAATCCGGACTGGAACTGGGATACTATGTACAGCATCTGCGAGAAAACTACCAAAGACCTGGATGGGGACGGTGTACCGGATCAGTTTGGCTGTTATAATTTTGGCTGGCAGGATGCGGTCTATTCCAATGGCGGGGAGATCTTTACGTCAGACGGAAAAGAGAGTAATTTCACGGATGAGAAAGTGGTGGAAGCCATTCAGTTTGTGCGGAGGCTCAACGATCTCTATCAGGGCCGGAAAGTGACCCAGGAAGATTTCAATGCCGGTAATGTGGTATTTATGCCGCTGACCTTTGCAGAATACCGGACATATAAAACTTATCCTTATAAAATTAAGAGATACACGAATTTCCAGTGGGACTGCATTACCATGCCGGCCGGATATCAGGGAGGCAATCTGTCCCAGGTGGACAGTCTTCTGATGGGAATCAGCGCCCACACAAAGCATGAACAGCTGGCGTGGGAATTCTTAAAACTTCTGACCTATGATGAAAGCATACAGACGGAGATCTTCCGAAGCTCCCAGGGGGCATCTGTCCTGAAGGCAGTGACGGAATCCAAGGAGATGGAGAGCATCGTGCAGGAAGACATGGAAGAAACCGATACGGTTATCAGTGGAAGTCTTCTGGGCAGAATTATAGAAGACGGACGCATTGAGCCGCAGTTCAAGCGATATGAACAGGCATTGGCTCTGGCAGACAGCGAGATCGGCCAGATCCTGGAAAATGATGAAACCATAGACAGCAGTCTGAAGATTCTGCAGCGAACCGTCAACAGTTATCTTCAGCAGTAGAGAAGAAAGGATAAAGTATGAACGAGAATTGGAAAGAGTATTACCATAAGGGATTGGCTGTATTTTTGACAGTGGCCACGTGTATCCTGTTTTTCTTTGCGGTCTTTCGATTGCAGGAGATCAGCCATTATATAAAGCTGGTCCTCAATATTTTGATGCCATTTATCTATGGGGCGGTCATTGCATATCTTCTGACCCCGGTGTGCAAATTCATAGAAAATTACCTGGCGGAGAAAGCACAGCTGCAGCGTTATCCGGCAGAAAAAGCAAAGAAATTAAAAAATTTCTTTAAGGGGATCGCTATTTTCATGAGCATCCTGTTATTCTGTCTGATTATTTATGCCCTGATTGCCATGCTGGTGCCGCAATTGGTCAACAGTGTGCTTCTTCTGGTGGATGCTATGCCTGGATATATCCAGAC
>CAVCTH010000022.1:0-4965 GCA_963604695.1 Clostridiales bacterium
CATAGAAATCCTTTATAAAAAAGAGCATCTTCCATCGGAGGGTGCTCTTTTTGTGCGGCACGGAACAGGTACATGAAAATTATGTGAAAATCCGGTGTTTTTCCTTGTCAAATGAGTGATAAGTGCGTAAAATAGAACTGTTGCAGATTTTTAAGGAAATGCCCTGCGGGGCAGACAGATAGAGGAGCAGATTATGGCAAAGGAATCCTGGAGACCGGGCAATATGGTGTACCCGGTACCGGCGGTGATGGTGAGCTGTCAGCGTCCGGGAGAAAAACCGAATATTATTACCATTGCGTGGGCGGGAACGGTATGTTCTTCACCGGCCATGGTATCGATTTCTGTCCGGAAAGAACGGTATTCTTATGACATTCTCAAGGAGACCGGAGAATTTGTCATTAATCTGGTAACGAAGGATCTGGTGCAGGCTGCAGATTTCTGCGGCGTCCGTTCCGGCCGGAACGTGGATAAATTTCAGGAAATGCATCTGACGGAGCAGCCGTCACAGACCATACAGGCTCCGGGTATTGCAGAGAGCCCGGTAAACATCGAGTGCAAGGTGACAGAGGTAAAGTCTCTTGGCAGCCATGATCTTTTCCTGGCGGAAGTAACGAATGTGATCATTGACGACCGTTACATGAACGAGAATGGAAAGTTTGAACTGAACAAGTCCGGGCTGGTGGCCTATTCTCACGGAGAATATTACACTCTTGGCGAGCGTGTCGGAACCTTCGGTTATTCAGTTAGAAAGAAAAAGGATACATGCGGAAGAAAAAGAAGAAAAAATTATTCGGGAAAAAATTCGAAATAACCTATGCAGGATGGGCGCTGGCTGCCTGTCTGATGATGTTATGCTTTGTACCGATTCTGGGAAATACGCTGGGAGATGAAACCACTTACTGTGAAGTATTACTGGACGGGGAAGTCATCGGTGCGGTGGCAGATCCGGCCATTGTGGATCAGGCATTTCTGGATGCCAGAGCGCAGATCGGCCGTGAAGTAGACGGTCTGGTGCTGGCCAATGTGGACTGCAGTTTCCAGCAGGTGTCCCGTCTGTTCGGAACCACCCTGAAGGAAGAGCAGCTGGAGGAAGTCATTTATAATCTCCTGCAGGAAAAGATCAAGACTGCAAAGCAGAAATACGATCTGGTAAAAGTCAATGAATTTACCGTTTATCTTGCCAATATGGATGAGGTCAAAGAACTTTTGACGGCAGCTCTGGAGCCCTATGATCCGGAGGGCCTGTTTGAAGTGAATGTGGTCTCTGATACCAGCCGTGAACTGAATGCATTTACGGTGGAGGTAACGCCGAAACAGGAGCTGGAAGACGGAGACGGCCTGAAGGCACTGGATTTTGCGGAAAAAGTAGAGATCTGTGAAGCGTATGTGGACGCAGATCAGGTGACACCTCTTCAGGATGCCATTGAAGCAGTAACCAAGGAGACGGAGAAAAATCAGACCTATGAAGTACAGGCGGGCGATACCCTGTCCGTCATTGCCAACAGCCGCGGTTATTACGTGGATGAGGTGCTGGCGCTGAACCCGGGACTGACCAGAGATGCGACCCTGCATCTGGGTGACGAGATTGTCATCAGCGTGCCGGAACCGGAGCTTTCTGTTCTGAAGACAGAACAGTCCACCTACGAAGAAGATTACGATGCGGAAACGCAGTACATAGACAATGACAGCTGGTACACTACCCAGCAGGTAGTCCGTCAGGAGGCAGTGCCGGGACATCATGAGGTGACGGTGCTTACCACCTCCAGGAACGGCACGGAGACCAGCCGGGAGATGGTATCAGAGAATGTTATCACAGAACCAGTACCGGAGATTATCGAGAAAGGTACCCAGACGCCGCCGACCTACATTAAACCTGTTACCGGCGGAACCCTCACTTCCACCTTCAAATGGCGGTGGGGACGCATGCACAAAGGAATTGACTGGGCAGTACCGAAAGGAACGGCAGTCAGAGCTTCCTGCGGCGGTACCGTCGTCAGCGCAGGCTGGTCCGGAGGATACGGCAACTGTATTACCATCCGCCACCCGGACGGCAAACAGACCCGCTACGGCCATCTGAGCAAGATTCTGGTGTCTGCCGGACAGAAAGTCGACCAGGGCCAGAAAATCGCCCTGAGCGGCAACACAGGCCGAAGCACCGGTCCCCATGTCCACTTCGAGATCCTCGTAAACGGCACCCAGGTCAACCCGCTGAAATACTTACAGTAATTATAGATACTGATTGAGAAAAAATGACATTATGTGAAAGGAACGTCCGCAGTCCCGGTACTTGATAAGAACAAGCCTACAGGCGCAGTTCGAATCTTAGTACCGCTGGATCGAGGACTTAGCGCAAGCGGTTCCGCTCACATAATGTCATTTTTGCATGCACAGTTCCGCTCACAGCCTGTCACTTTTTGTGCGTTTCATACTTGACAAATATCTCATTCCCTGCTATTCTTTGCTGGAAATAGTTTGATAATCAAAATAAATGAGAGGCATAGAATGAATGCAAAAATAACAGGAACCGGCTATGAACTGCCGGCATTCAGGGCAGATAACGATTATCTTGCCACACTGGTGGACACCAGCGACGAATGGATCAGAGAAAGAACCGGAATCTGTGCCAGACATCTGGCAAAAGAAGAGACCACCACTTCCATGGCAGCAGGAGCGGCCAGAAAAGCTCTTCAGAAAGCAGGCGTGAATGCATCGGAAGTAGAACTTATCATTGTGGCCACGATTACCGGGGATACGGATACACCGAGCACCGCCTGCAAGGTGCAGACACAGATCGGGGCAGAACATGCGGTGGCATTTGACATCAATGCGGCCTGCTCCGGATTTCTGTATGGACTCCATGTAGCAGATGCATTTTTCAAGGGCGGCATTTACAAAAACGCGCTGGTCATCGGTGCCGAGAGCCTGTCCAAAATCGTGGACTGGACCGACCGCGGAACCTGCGTACTCTTTGGAGACGGAGCAGGCGCTGCATTTCTGACAGCAAGCGAAGAAGGCGGCATCCTTTCCCAGTCCGTAGGAAGTAACGGCGAGAAATGGGAAGTGCTTTCCTGCCCCAAGGGCGGATACCTGCAGATGAATGGCCAGGAAGTCTTCAAGTTCGCAGTGCGGACCGTACCTCAGTGCGTGGAAGATGCGCTGGAGAAAGCAGACTTAAAAGCCGATGACGTGGATCTGTTCCTGCTTCATCAGGCAAATGTGCGGATCATCCAGTCCGTAGCAAAACGTCTGGGCCAGCCGGAGGAAAAATTTCCTATGAATATGAATGAATGCGGCAATACATCCGCGGCCAGTCTTCCGATTCTCATGGCGCAGCTTGATGAGCAGGGAAGATTTCATCAGGGCGATAAAGTGGTACTGTCCGGATTCGGCGCAGGACTGACCTGGGGCGCCTGTGTCATGGAGTGGTAAGTAAAAAATCCGCTTGACAAACAGATACGACACATATATACTTTGAATGTCAAAGTAATTAAGGCGAACGCAGACACATTCCGCACAGGCGGACAACAATGAATGGATAATAAAAGGAGAACAAAACATTATGTTAGAGAAAATTAAAGAGATGATCGCAGAGCAGTTAAACGTAGACGCAGCAGAGGTTACTGAGGCTACTTCCTTCAAAGAAGATCTTGGAGCTGATTCCCTGGACCTGTTCGAGCTGGTAATGGCTCTGGAAGAGGAGTACGGTATTGAGATTCCGTCTGAAGATCTTGAGAAGATTACAACCGTAGGCGCTGTCATGGATTATCTGAAATCCAAAGGCGTAGAAGCATAAGCAAAGAGGCGGACGAAGTATGAAGACGAGAGTTACAGAACTTTTAGGAGTGGAAAAACCGATTATTCAGGGAGGTATGGCCTGGGTGGCAGAGTCCCATCTGGCAGCAGCGGTATCCAACGCAGGCGGCTTTGGTATCATCGGCGCAGCCAATGCACCGGCGGATGTGGTTCGGAACTATATCCGGGAAGCCAGAGAGATGACGGACAAGCCCTTCGGTGTGAACATCATGCTCATGAGCCCTTATGCGGCAGATATTGCACAGGTAGTGGTAGAGGAGAAGGTTGCAGCAGTGACTACCGGCGCAGGAAGCCCTGAGAAATACATGGAGCAGTGGAAAGCTGCCAACATCAAGGTTATTCCGGTTGTTGCTTCCGTAGCTCTCGCAAAACGTATGGAGCGCTGCGGTGCGGATGCGGTTGTTGCAGAGGGCACTGAGTCCGGCGGACACATCGGACAGGCAACCACCATGACGCTGGTACCGCAGGTAGTTGACGCGGTATCTGTTCCGGTTATCGCCGCAGGCGGTATTGCAGACGGCAGAGGCATGGCGGCAGCATTTATGCTGGGCGCTGAGGCTGTACAGATTGGAACCCGCTTCTGTGTATCTGATGAATGTCAGATTCATGAGAATTACAAGCAGCGTATTCTGAAAGCCAAAGATATTGATTCTGAGGTAACCGGAAGAAGCCATGGCCATCCGGTACGGGGACTTAGAAATAAAATGACCCGTGAGTACCTGAAGCTGGAATCTGAGGGAGCATCCTTCGAGCAACTGGAAAATCTGACTCTGGGCGGTCTCCGCAAAGCAGTTGTGGAGGGCGACGTGGACAATGGTTCCGTACTGGCAGGACAGATTGCAGGTATGATTACAAAACGCCAGAGCTGCCAGGAGATTGTGGATGAGATCCTGACTCAGGCGGAGAAATTATTGAAGGTAAATTAACTTAAAGTAACTATTCAGAGCCACATTCGCAAAACCGCCTCTGCGAGGCTTTATTTTGCTCATGTATGGCTTCTCGCCATATACATGCTCCGAAACATGTGCCTGTATGCAAGCATACGTCACATATTTGCGGGCATGTGCATGACTCTGAATAGTTACATGTTTTTTGAAAATATATTTTGAAATTCAAACTATATAAAGGAGAATACCATGTCTAAAATTGCAT
>CAVCTH010000022.1:5298-20063 GCA_963604695.1 Clostridiales bacterium
TTTACATGCAGGAAGCGGTTCCTACTGGCGGAGCCATGACAGCAGTGCTGGGACTTGACGCAGCCACCATCGAAGAGGTGTGTGAGAAGACAGAAGGCATCGTTTCCATTGCAAATTATAACTGCCCGGGGCAGATCGTCATTACCGGCGAAGAGGCAGCAGTAGCCCGTGCGTCAGAGAGTCTGAAGGAAGCAGGAGCTAAGAGAACCGTAGCGCTGAAAGTCAGCGGACCGTTTCACTCTAAGATGCTGGAAGGTGCCGGTGAGAAACTGGGTGAGGCATTGGAGAACGTAACGCTTCAGGATTTCACAACGCCTTATATCACCAATGTGACTGCGGACTATGTAACCTCTACAGAACCGATAAAAGACCTTCTTCGCCGTCAGGTATCCTCCAGTGTCCGGTGGCAGCAGTCCGTAGAGCGGATGCTGGCAGACGGCGTGGATACCTTTGTGGAGATCGGACCGGGCAAGACCTTATCCGGATTTATGAGAAAGATCGACCGCAGTGCGAAGACCCTGAACATCGAAAATATGGCTGATTTTGAGAAAGCCATGGCAGAGCTGAAAGGAGAGTAAGCATGCTGGAAGGAAAGATTGCTCTGGTAACCGGAGCGGCAAAAGGAATCGGAAGAGCCATTGCGCTGGCACTGGCTGCAGATGGAGCAACCGTTATTGTCAATTACAACGGCTCTGCACAGAAGGCAGAGGCGGTTGTAGAGGAGATCAAAGCACTGGGAAGAGACAGTGAGGTTTATCAGTGCAATGTGGCAAATACTGCAGATGTGGACGCCATGATTAAGGACGTGATTAAGAGATACGGCCGTCTGGACATTCTGGTAAATAATGCAGGCATTACCCGCGACAATCTGATTATGAAAATGTCAGAGGAAGATTTTGACGCGGTCATTGATGCCAACTTAAAGGGATGCTTTAACACCATCAAGGCAGCAAGCCGTCAGATGCTGAAACAGCGCAGCGGCCGGATTATCAATATTACTTCTGTATCCGGAATCCTTGGAAATGCAGGCCAGGCCAATTATGCGGCATCCAAGGCAGGCATCATCGGGCTTACCAAGACCATGGCAAGAGAGCTGGCAAGCCGTGGCATTACAGTGAATGCCATTGCGCCGGGATTTGTGGATACAGAGATGACCCAGGTACTGTCAGATGAGGTAAAAGAGGCAGCAACGAAGCAGATTCCGCTGGGACGTTTCGGAAAGCCGGAAGACATTGCCAACATGGCAGCGTATCTGGCATCTGAGAAGGCAGCATATATCACAGGACAGATTATCAATGTAGACGGAGGTATGGCAATCTGATGAGAAGAGTAGTAGTAACCGGCATGGGAGCCATCACTCCCATGGGATTGAACGTAAAAGAGTATTTTGATAATATTAAGGCAGGAAATCATGGATTTACCACCATTTCCAAGTTTGATGCCTCTGAGTACAAAGCCCATGTGGCAGCAGAGGTCAAAGGATTTGTGGCAAAAGAATATATGGATTTCAAGGCGGCAAAGAGAATGGAACCCTTCTCCCAGTATGCCGTGGCAGCAGCCAAAGAAGCCATGGAGCAGGCAGGACTGGATATGACGAAGGAAGATCCGTACCGCGTGGGCTGCTCCATCGGTTCTGGTATTGGAAGCCTGCAGGTAGTGGAAAGAGAGTATTCCAAACTGCTGGAAAAAGGACCGAACCGCGTGAACCCGCTGATGGTTCCCATGATGATTTCCAATATGGCAGCAGGAAATGTTTCCATCGCTTACGGACTGAAAGGAAAGAGTCTGAATGTGGTAACCGCATGTGCAACTGGTACCCATTCCATCGGTGAAGCCTACAGAAGTATCCAGACCGGTGATGCGGATGTGATGCTGGCAGGCGGAACCGAGAGCTGTATCTGCCCCATCGGTGTGGCTGGATTCGCAGCATTAACCGCTCTGTCCGGCAGCGAAGATCCGGAGCGCTGCTCCATTCCGTTTGATAAAGACCGCGATGGATTTGTCATGGGTGAAGGCGCAGGCGTCGTTGTTCTGGAGGATCTGGAGCACGCAAAGGCAAGAGGTGCGAAGATTCTGGCAGAAGTAGTTGGATACGGTGCCACCAGCGATGCTTACCACATCACCTCCCCGGCAGAGGACGGCATGGGAGCCGCTACCGCCATGAAGTGGGCAGTGGAGGAATCCGGTGCAGCCATGGAAGATATTATGTACATCAACGCACATGGAACCAGTACCCATCACAATGATCTTTTCGAGACCCGCGCTATCAAGCTGGCTTTCGGTGAGCATGCAAAAGAAATGAAGATCAACTCTACCAAGTCCATGATCGGACATCTTCTGGGCGCAGCAGGCGCAGTCGAGTTCATCACCTGCGTGAAAGAGATGGAGGAGAGCTTTGTCCATGTGACCAGAGGCCTGGAACATCCGGATGAAGAACTGGATCTTGATTATGTACAGGGCCATGGAGTGGAGATGGATCTGGAATATGCTCTGTCCAATTCCCTTGGATTTGGCGGACACAATGCAAGCATCCTGATGAAGAAATACGCGGAGTAAGAAAACAGCAGCGAAGCGGCTCCGGACAGAAAGGAAGTAGACATATGGTAATGGATATTAAAGAAATCATGGAAATTATTCCTCATCGGCAACCGTTTCTGCTGATCGACCGGATCGAGGAACTGGAACCGGGAAAAAGAGCGGTAGGAAAGAAATGCGTGACTTATAATGAACCGTTCTTCAACGGACATTTCCCCCAGGAACCGGTGATGCCGGGCGTCCTGATTCTGGAAGCACTGGCCCAGACCGGTGCGGTGGCTATCTTAAGCCAGCCGGAAAATAAAGGGAAGACCGTTTACTTCGGCGCCATTGATAAGGCAAAATTCAAACGGAAAGTCGTTCCGGGAGATGTGCTGACGCTGGAACTGGAGATTGTAAAACAGAAAGGACCTATCGGTGTGGGTACCGCAAAAGCGACAGTGGATGGAAAGCTGGCCGCCTGCGCGGAGATGACATTCGCAGTAGGTTAAAAAAAGATGAGGCGGTTTGCCTCATCTTTTTTATACCGGTAATTGATGATAAATCTCCATAATTTCATCCCTGGTAGCCAGCAGCTCGGAGAAAGCACTGGCGCTGCCTGCAGCGAGGGCCATGCGGAAAGCGTGAGCGTAATCGTGCTGTTCCAGCCATCCGGTAAGGAAACCTGCGACCATGGAATCACCGGCACCGACGGCGTTGACCAGGCGGCCCTTTACGGCGTCAGAAGTGTAGACTTCTCCATTTTCCGCTACGAGAGCGGCACCTTTGCCTCCCATGGAAACCAGAACATTTCTGGCACCCTGCTTCTGCAGTTCTTTTGCGTAGGGGATGACTTCCTCATGGGTATTAAATTCCAGACAGAAAAGTTCTCCCAGTTCATGATTATTTGGTTTGATCAGGAATGGATGATACTTCAATACATTCGTGAGCAGATCCTTCGTAGCATCCACAACTGTCAGGATTTTCCGATCCTGCAGCCGTGCCAGAATATCTTCATAAGTAGATGCAGGCATGGAAGCGGGAATGCTTCCGGCCAGGATAAGAATATCTCCTTCCTGCAGCTGATCCAGCTTCTGCATCAACGCTTCTATATGAGCGTGCTCAATCACCGGTCCCTGTCCGTTGATCTCTGTTCCGTCATAGTTCTTTAACTTCAGGTTGATGCGGGAACATCCTTTTTCCAATTTGATAAAATCACTTTTAAATCCAATGGTTTCAATCCGGCGGAGAATCTCATCCCCGACAAACCCTGCTGCGAATCCAAGCGCGGTGCTGTCCATGCCGAGATTTTTCAGAACCGTGGATACGTTGAGTCCCTTTCCACCGGGGAGCATCAATTCCGTGTCCGTCCGGTTGGTATTCCAGAGCTTAAAGTCCTTTACTGATACAATATAATCAAGAGAGGGATTGAATGTCACAGTATAAATCATGATGTCGACCTCCGTTAAAATTTTCTCAAACAGCAACATTATACCATGACTGAACAGGAAAAGGGGAGACTTTTGAAAAATTTCAGAAATAGCATTGACTTTTTAAGGCAATCTGCTATTCTGCGTTCATAAGATGTTACGTGACGGGAGATATATGATATATGAAGAAAAAAGCGAAAATTCTGGTAGTAGGAAGCTTTATGATGGATTTGATTGCTTCCGCGCCAAGGGTACCAAAGTTGGGAGAAACCGTAATTGGAACTTCTTTCCAGACAGCGCCAGGCGGAAAAGGAGCCAATCAGGCATTGCAGTGTGCAAGACTAGGTGCGGATGTGACCATGGTTGGCTGCGTGGGAACGGATGCATTCGGACAGGAGATGCTGGATGTGCTGAAGCAGGCGGGAATTGATGTATCCCATGTGAAAATCAGTAATAAAAGTTTCAGCGGTGTAGGGCATATTCAGCTGGAAGTGAAGGAAGATGGCGTACAGAACCGGATTCTGGTTGTGCCGGGAAGCAATTATGATCTGGAACCAGAAGATCTGACCTGGTTAAAGGAGACCATCAGCAGTTATGACCTGTTGATGCTGCAGCTGGAACTTCGCATGGATACTATCAAGGCCGCTGCGAAGATTGCCCATGAAGCAAAAGTTCCGGTCATGCTCAATCCGGCACCGGCTGCTCCGTTAGATGAGGAACTTCTTTCCTGCATTGCCTATGCTTCGCCAAATGAGTATGAAGCGGCATTGTTAAGCGGACTTCCTTTAAAAACAGATGCTCACGGCGTGGATCCCGAAGATCTTGATGCGGTAGTTCAGAATCTGAGGGCAAAGGGAATTGAAAAGCTGATGATTACCCTGGGAAGCAACGGAGCTATCTTATGCGATGGGGAACATCAGATTCAGGTTCCCTGCGTCCATATGCTGGACGTAAAAGATCCGACAGCAGCAGGCGATTCTTTTGTCGCCGCTTTCTGTACCGGTGTGGCTGGAGGACTTTCCGAGGAGGAAGCGCTTCGCATGGCAGCCTACACAGCAGCCATTACCGTATGCGGTATGGGTGCGATGCCATCCCTGCCAACCATGGAGCAGGTGATTGCGCTTATGAAAGAACGGGGAGAACTGGAATTAGCAAATAAATTAAACGACTAAAAAAGAGGGGGCTGAAAAGCCCCCTCTTGCACGTTTCCTTATCCTTCGATGGAAACATATTTCTTCTGCTCAACAGCAGGTTTCGCTTCTTTCTTCGGAACAAAGAGTTTCAGGATACCATGTTTAAATTCAGCCTTGATATCCTCTTCGGTTACATCCTCACCAACATAAAAGCTACGCTGGCAGGAACCGGTGTAACGCTCGCGGCGGATGTATTTTCCGGATTTCTTGTCCTTGGTATCCTCGTCCAGACCTTTGGCTGCGCTGATGGTCATATAACCATTGTTCAGCTCAATCTGAATCTCCTCTTTCTTGAATCCCGGAAGATCCATCTCCAGAGTATAGCCATCATCATGTTCCTGAATATCGGTCTTCATCAGATTTGCTGCATGATGACCATAAAGCTTTTTCTCAGTTCTGTCGTCGTAAAACGGAAAATCAAAGAAATCATCAAATACGTTATCATTAAAAATACTAGGCATCAACATAAGTCATTTCTCCTTTCAGTGAACCTCATATCTATTTTCATTTTTTGGAACTCCCGGATGAGGAACTCTTCTTTCTGTTTCCCTTTCCTTTGTTCTAGCTGTACTATAGCACGCATTATTAGCACTGTCAAGCGTTGAGTGCTAATTTTTTGTGAACTTTTTGTGAAATCTAAAAAAGTCAGAAAAAATGCAGGACAACGTTTGTCCTGCAAAGAAGGGAATGGGAATTAAAGATAATAACAGTGGGAACTGCAGCCATATGGAAATAGATTTTCTCTCATATTCTGCTGAAAGTCTTTTTCGGAAGCGCTTGATTCCAGTAATGCCAGTGCCTGACGGAGCATACGGATATCCTGTTCCATGTAATCCGTATAGTTTCCACGGCCCACCAGTTTCAGATGGGTAATACCGATTTCACGGAGCCGGTAAAGGGCACAGAGGCCGCAGCCGGTGGCGCCGCAGAGATAGCCGTCGGGAAGATCAGAAGATTCTGTGTGGGCGGCTGGCTGAAGCTGTCCGAGAGACGAGTCAGCACAAGGCTCTTTCAGCGGTTCCAGCCAGTAGGGAACCCGGCACAGGTGTCCCAGTTCATCGCAGTGGAGGGAATTACAGAAAGCGCCGGTGAACTGGCACATTTCATTGAGGATAAATGCCTCAAATTCCGTTCCGACCCGCAATCCGCCATGGGATTTCTCCGAGTCGATAACCGCTTTCATATCGTCAAAACTGTTCTTTCGATGAAAAATCACCCTTTTTAAAGAAAACTGCTGGAAGAAATCTACCATCCGGCTGTTGACTTCCCCGGTCTCACCGCTTAAATGAATCTCGCAGGGAATTCCCTGTTCCCGAAGGTACAGAATGAGCGCCGGGTCTGCGATAATATAGCTTCGAAATCCAAGACTCATGCAGTCCCGGATGATCCGGGCAATCTCCGGATACTGCTCCGGCAGGTAATAAAGGGAGTTAAAGGTCAGATGAACCGGACGGTGATAGTCCTGTATCATGGATGCCAGAATTTCCAGTTCGGAAAAAGCGCCCAGCTGCACATTAGAGCAGAGTACTTCCCGGCGGTTGAGGGGCACCATGGTGCCGTATTTGGAAGTCCAGGAATAAGGGACATAGCCGCAGAAAAATTCATCGGCACCCGCTTCGCTAAAACGAAGATATTCATCCACAGATCCAAGTCCAACAGTCAGTTTCATAAAGATTCTCCATTAAAAATAAAATTACAGAAGATTGACAACCAGGCGGTCAACGCCTGCGTTCAGCCATCCGGCAAGCCGTTCCGGTGACCGGAGTATTTCGGTGTCCAGTGCGAACAGCGAATTGTACCGTTCTGCCATGTTAAGATGTGCCGGATAAAGAAAGGCATACTTACTGCACCAGTGAGGGCAGTTCTGCGGTAGTGTCTGTGCACCACGATCGCCCTTCTGGCATCGTGCATAGAGCGGACAATACTGGGAGGTATTGGTCTGATAGAAAGGCAGGTGAAGGCTGTGCTTTCCTTTCGGAAGGTCTGGAAGATAGCCGCAGCTTTCCCACTCGTACCGTTTCATTCCCAGCTTATCAGAGAGAAACTTCCGGTAAAAATCAGCATTTATACTGTTTTCAGTAAGGAAAGAAGTGTTTCCCTTCTTATAAGAAAGCCGTGGATCTTTCCGGCGTTTGTTGATAAGTGTACCAGGCACCGGAAGCAGCTGTGGATATTCTTGTAACAGATCCGCCATGGCCCAGTCATTGACCATGATTTCGATGGTAGTCTGGTGTGCCAGGCACCAGTCATTTATTTTATCAAATAACTGATTCACTGGTTTCAGCATAAATTCCCGGAGATAAGAAAAGGAAAGAGTCACTGCTAATCCGTCTGCATCAGCTTTATCCATGAGCGCAAACAGGACATCCTCTTCCGGAAAGAGCAGATGGCAAAACTGATTTCCAATATAAAGACGGTCCGGCCGCAGCCGGGATAACGGGTGCCAGGACAGGTGATTGGATGTCCAGTAATGGGAAATCCAGTCCTCAAAATCCATATGCAGATAAGAGGTATAAAGCTCCGGCCGGTCCAGTTCCATAGCCAGTTCGGGAGTATCTGTATTCAAAAATGAAAAATCCGGCAGCTGTTCCGGCTTCTGAAACCAAGCTTTTTTCTGAGCAGCAAAATTTTCAAAGTGCACGTCCTCCTGCTCCGCCGGATATCCGGTGAGTGCCATGGCAAGTCCACTGTCATCCTCGGTCAGTTTCAGATTGACATAAGAACCATACCAGGACAAAAGATCACGGACTGTAGAGCAGTAGTCTGGGTCATCCGTGAGCACGGTATATTCATAGAAGTAATCAAAATTTTGCTCATAAGAAAAGGCAGGAACAGTAAGCAACACTTCCTCATAAGAACTTTTATCCATCTGCCAGAAAGCAAGCCTGACAGTTACCGGTGTCAGACACGGTTTTGCTGTGCGGAACCGAAATCCTTCTTCAGAAAATTCCGTGATCCGGACTTCTTTTTCATTTACAAATCCACTGAGCAGCCCGAATGGAATCATGGGGACGCCGTAAAGTTCTGGTTTGCTGTCTGTCATTTTTCATACCTCACTTTAGAAAAATCATATTAGTCTATCATTAGAAACTGGCTCTGTCAATGTGGAAATCCCATGGATTTACAGCGCACCAGAATTTGTGTAAGATAGAGGAAGAAAACAGGCGGATGACGGAGGAGAAAAAGATGACTTCCAATTATGAAAAGCAGGTAGATATCGGCCGGCAGTATTTTTTGAAATATGATCCGGAGAAGCTGGCGGCAAAATTTCATTTATCCATCGATGAATCCTATTTATATATCCGGTATCTGGATACAGATTACCGCATTGACCGGAAGACGGCGGCTGTGGAGGGAAAGACGGCGGATGGATATGAAGAATGCCGGGAGTATACCATTGTCATGACCATCTACGATATGCTCTGCCATGGAACGGAGCAGGAGATCCCGGCCCTTACGGGAGATTGGAAACTGGTCGGGAATTTTGCGGCAGCGGGATCCAGCCCGGATGCCAATATTTTTGCGCAGAAATATGCGGATGCATTTAATGGAAAAGTCGAAGCACTGAAAGCAGCCTGCGAGGCCATGGGCGGAGAGATACAGGATCGGCTTGCAGGTGCGGATGTGACGGCACAGATTCCTGCTTTTCCGTTCTTTCCAGTACTGTTCCAGTTCTGGGAGGGAGATGATGAATTTGCTCCGCAGATCCGGATTCTCTGGGACAGCCAGACCATGAAATTTTTGTATTTTGAGACCACCTATTATCTGCAGGGGGATCTGCTGAATCGCTTGGCAGAACTTCTGCGGGTGACGATTTGATTTTATTCTAATTCGCGGTATAATAAATCGGAGTAAACAATGGAGGGGATACCAATGAAAATTGTAGTATTTGATGGAAGTCCGAGACTTCATGGAAATACAGAGATCATGTGTAGTGCATTTGCTGAGGAAGCGGAAAAGCAGCACCACACCGTGAAGATTTTTCATGTGGCAAGAATGAGCATGAAAGGATGTCAGGGGTGCCGTTACTGCTTTTCTCATGATGGAAAATGTGTGTTTGATGATGACATGACGCAGATCTATGAAGAGCTGAAGACTGCAGATATGGTGGTATTTGCATCACCCATCTACTGGTTTGATATGACGGCACAGCTGAAAGCAGTCATTGACCGTATGTATGCGTTCGGCAGCACCGGATTCCATTTCCATAAGACGGCATTGCTTCTGGATTCTGCATCCGATCATGTATTTGATGCAGCCATTGCCCAGTATAAAGCAATGACCGCTTATCTGAAATGGGAAGATCAGGGAATCATTACGATCTACGGTATGGAGGAGAAAGGCAGCATGGCAGCCTGTCCACGCCTGGAAGAAGTGCGGGAACTGGCGAGAAACATCGGGTAAAAACGAAAAAGTGCAGGCGTTATGCCTGCATTTTTTGTGCCAGTGATTCTGTCAGTTTATAAAATTCTTCTTCCACTTCTTCATGGGGCCGTTCCCGGAAATCCGGCTTGGAAGCCAGAGGAACGGGAACCATCTCATGTTCTCCATTCATGAGACTTTTCAATTCCTGACTGAGCATGTCATCATCGATCTGATGCCATAAGGTGTTTTCCTCCGGCGTCAGATCGCCCAGATGAAAATGGGTCAGGATGGTCTGCATGATCTGATCTTCGATTTCCAGATAATTAGAAAGATGCTTTTTTACCGGGCGGATGATGTCGGAGAGGTAAGCTTCGCTGGCGTCATGGAGCAGGCAGGCCAGCACCAGCCGGTCGGACCATCCGCGGGCGGATGCTTCTCTGGCACAGTTCAGGGAATGAAGCCCTACGGTATAGAAATATTTCATATGCCCGCCACCGCGGCAGAGAAGACTTAAGGCATGGGCAATATCCCGGAGGGAGACATCCTCCGGCGTCATCTGCATGGGATCAAATCTTCTCCCGGTATAGGTGTTCATTTTCATGAGGGCATCTCCTTTTTAAACAGCTTCTTTGCAGACATCCACCCAGCCTTTGGCATTTGCCACCTGTTCCAGTTCCGGAATGGTAAGCCGGACAGCACTGTGGTCATTTCCGGCAGCGGGGTAGACTGTGGTAAATTGTTTCAGGCTTTCGTCCAGATAGACTTCCACATTTTCATGAATTCCAAAGGGGCAGACGCCGCCGGGTGCGTGGCCGATATAGCCTTCCACTTCTTCAAAGGGAATCATTTTGGCTTTGATATGGAAGGTGTCTTTATATTTCCGGTTATCGATCCGGGCGGTCCCTTCCGCGAGAATCAGAATCGGTTTGTCACCGATGAGGAAGGACATGGTCTTGGCAATCATGCCCGGCTCCACGCCCAGGGCCGCGGCGGCCTCCACAACCGTTGCGGTGGATGCTTCCGGTTCAATAATGTGATCGGCAAAGCCGACGGATTCCAGATATGCTTTTGCTTTCGTTAATGACATGGGTGAGCGCTCCTTGCTGTAATGTGTTTACTGGTATTTTAGGGCGCGAAGGGACAACTGTCAATTGCGAAAAGGGGTGGAATGCGTTATAACATAGATAATACAGATACGAGGAGTCATTAACATGCAGATACGCAGAGCAACGGAACAGGATGCAGAAAAGCTTTTGAAAATCTATGCGCCCTATGTGGAGCATACAGCCATTACCTTTGAATATGAAGTGCCGACGGTGGAAGAATTTCGTTCCAGAATCCGGCATACAATGGAAAAATATCCCTATCTGGTGGCAGAAGAAGACGGAGAACTGCTGGGCTATGCATATGTAGGACCGTTTCATGACCGGCCGGCCTATGACTGGGCGGTGGAAACGTCCATTTATGTGGATCAGTCGAAGAAACATAAGGGTGTTGGTGGAAAACTTCATGAAGCGCTGGAACAGGTGTTGAAAACCCAGGGTATTTTAAATATGAATGCCTGCATTGCGTACCCGAATGGGGAGGAGGATGAGACATTGACCAAAAACAGTGCGGAATTTCATGCCCATCTGGGTTACCGCATGGTGGGAGAATTTCAGAAATGCGGTTACAAATTCCATCGCTGGTACAACATGGTCTGGATGGAAAAAATAATCGGAGAACATGCTGACGAGCAGCCGTCTCCGATTCCCTTTTCTCAGTTGGAGGATATCCATTTCTGATCAAAATATTGAATTCGTTTCTGGATCCAATTGTCCAGATAATCGACACTTTCGTCCCAGGTCGAGAACTGTACCGGATCATGGCCGCAGTTTTCGGCGATCTGGGATACCGGCCAGATACTTTCCGTGTGTTCTGCGGATTTCTCAATTCTGTGCCGGTAATCTTCAATGAGTTGTCCGGATGACAAAAGCACATCGCGGGCAGTCGTCTGATAGTAATTCTGCACAGCCTCCTGGAATTCCGGAATTTTCATCAGTTCCGTATACCAGATGCAGTCATTTTCAGTTCCCATATATTCCTGAATATTGCTGACATAATCCCGCTCCGGATCTCCGCCGTATTTTCCCTTTTGGGCGTAGCCTAAAGCTTTGTCAAAGTCCCACACAGGCCCCATATGTAACACATCATCCGGGCCATCCTGGTAGAGATAAAGGCTGGTTCTGCAGCTGTCCGGGTTTTCCGAGAATTCTTCCAATAAATAAAAGGCAACAAAGCTGTCCACGTCCATCATGGAAGAAATCTGTTCCCAGTTTTTGTCTTCTGCATAGAGAAGAGCTTCAAACTGGCGGACATACTCTTCAAACCGCGCGAAGGATCTTCGTGCGATGGAGTTTTCTTTTTCTTCATCATCGGCTGCAGAGTCCTTCAGGGTAAACACGGCAGGACTGTAATCGCTCTTGAAATAAGCGTCTGCATCATGCCAGTAGAAAGTGTCGATCTCTGCCAGAATGCCCTGCTCGTTTTGCAGGTTCAGGGAAGTTTTTGCAGCGGCAATTCGCTGGCAGACCAGATAAAGGCCACGGTAATCACCATCAATCCATACATCAGCGAATTCTGACTGGGGTGCAAAATCCATCATCTGCGCTGCCAGATCATACATGAGTTTGTTCCGCATCATAGAAGCGTCGGCATAGTTGGCAATGAGAAGCCATTTTTTTGCAGGATCCATGCCCAGCATATTATAACGCTCGTGAAGTTTGATCCGATAACTTTTCCGCGGCATTCGCCAGGAGGAATTTCCACGTCCCTGGATGGAAACATTGGTAAATTCTTTTCCATCTATCGTGAGAGAATTTCCCTTATAGGGAATTCCGGTAGCTCCGGCATGGATTTCGTCCAGAGTACAGTCATTTAAGGTCAGATAAAGCGCAGGAAGCGGAGCACCAAAGTCTCCGCTGGTATCCTGCGTAATCAGTCCTGCACAGGCAAAAATAAGAAGGGTATTAATCAGAAGTCGGAATCTCCTGAATCTCTTTTGTGTCATATCGGTATTCACTCCAGGAAGTTAAAATAACTGCCGGCAGGCAGAAAGCAATGGAATAGGCATAACGGAAATACCATCCATAGGTAGGACCTGCAATGCATACAAGGAGTACAATGATCAATGGAGTAAGGAGCAGCAGTCCTTTGTGGTTTTTCCTGCGGATACAGTAGAAGAACCACAGAATCAGCAGCCAGATATAGGTGGCCGTATAATTAAAATAGATCAGTCCCGGAAGCTGGAAAATGGATTCGCGAAGCGTCTCCAGATCCTGACGGACAGAATCAAAGGCGGCCGGATAATGGAAGGAAGCTCCACAATCGGCGAGGTTTTCATTCAATTCATCCAGGTGTTCGGTACTGTTGTCATAGCTGTACAGCTTGGTGGTAAATCCGCCCGGATAAAAATAGCCGTACACATTGTTCATGGTTGCCTGCACATAAATATCCGGGTGACGCAGCAGCATCTGATACCAGGCCTGGAAATAAGCAACCAGTTCCTTTGTTCCGGTTTCATCATCATAAGTTGCCTTGACCGGGTCAGACAGGTTCGGGTTATACAGTTCCGGCAGGTTTTCGTAGTCCAGAATGGCGGAAATGGCTTCCTTTTCTTCCGGCGTCACATCGTCTCCGGCGTCACGGAGATACCGGGCTGTCTGCTGGAAAGGGATGGAGAGCATTTCTCTTGGGTTTGACGGTCTTACATTGCAGGCCGGTAAAAGTACCTTTGTATATAGAAGGAATCCTGCAAATACAAAAATGGCCAGACGAAGAAAGAACTGCTTTCGGGTGGCAAGTAACATCACCAGAGAGGTGAGGACGATCAGGGATACGCCTTCCTGACGGAAGAAAAAGATACCCAGTACGGAGAAGAGGAACATGCCCCGATGGTACCATTTTTCTGCGGAGGACCAGTTCTGTACGGTGAGGATCTGGTAAAGTTCTACCAGAAATAATAACATAAATCCGGCAAACCAGGTATCCTTTACCAATAAAAACATATAATTCCGGATGCGCGGGGACAGGACATAAAAGAGAAAAATCAGTCCCAGGCAGCGGGAAGAAACATGCCGCTCCAGTAAAAACTGCACGAGCCATCCAATAGTAAAGAACAGGAAGCAGATCTGCAGCAGGGAGAAAAGGCCCATTCCAATATTGGTGGAATGAAAGACCAGCGCCCCAAAACGGGTAAATCCGTACAACAGCAGTGTGTGTACAATGGGATGATGATTTTTCAGGCTGCTGCTTCCTGCGAAGAGCGCTGCGTAACCATTTTCCAGCTGAGCCACTGTATCAGAAGTGAGAATTCCGGGAAAGGAATAAATCATATAAGGCAGGTACAGGATCAGCAGTGTGAAGAAGGTAGTGGCAACCGGATGTCGGTGCAGTAAATCCAGATAAAATCGGATGGGCTTTGGCCAGTGATGTTCCCCATGCTTCCGCCCACTGAGCCAGTCCAGTAGATGGAATAAAACTGCAATGCATATCGAAAACAGGACAAAATATCCGAGTCCATGGAGCATGGATATTTTCAGCAGTTCAGGGCTGCCAAATACCAAATCCCAGTTGTTATCTTCGTAAAAGGAACGTCCGAGAACCATAAAAACAGCAAAGAAAAAAGCCGGTATCACGCAGCTTACAATGTTTCGTATGGAAATGTGTTTCATCATTCTTTGATATCCTTTTCTTCTTATTTTATATGATGAGTTATCGTAAATTAACATTATAAACAAAAGGTAAATCAAAGCAAGGAATTCGCTGGAAAGTTAAGAAAAAGTTTCGAAATTGTGACAGAAAATCGGGGAGTGTAAAGTGGAGAGGGGATGCAATCGATGAGTGTACAGATGCTTTGTAATAGTACAACATTTGAAAGAAAGCAAAGTTGTCTTGTTTTTGCGACTGAACGCAGGAAGAGAATTGGTAAATAGTAACAAAATAGACAGTGATATTCCAGGATGCAGGAGAGAAACAAGGATAGATTCCACAAATAAAAAGAAAAGCAGGTGATTTACAACAGAAAAAATGAGAGAAAAAGTACAACTTTAGAAAAGAAAAATCCTGTATTGAATTGCGTGCAGAAAAGAAATAAACTTATAATGAAAATAACGAAACAGAGGAGATAACAATGCCAAAAGAAGCAGACCGCCAGGGAAGTGACAGAAGAAAATACCAGAAGCTTTATAACTGGGGCCGCACCCTGATCACCAGCGGTGTGATC